>JAJYKG010000006.1 GCA_021788795.1 Thermoplasmata archaeon
TCCATCACCGGTCCATTCGGCGGCATGCTCTCCGACCGCATCGGGGCGAGAATCGTCGCAACGCTGGGCCTCGCTGTTCAGGCGGCCGTGTTGCTCTTCTTCAGCTTCTTCCTCACGACGGCCACGCCTCTGCTGGACATCGGCATCGCCGAGGCCGTCTACGGCATAGGCGGCGGCCTGTTCTGGCCGGCCAACACGAGCACGATCATGTCCGCGGCCCCGCCACGCCAGTATGGGGTCGCGTCGGGGGTCATGAACACATTCCGGAACACGGGCATGGTGATGAGCTTCGCGCTCGCCCTCGTGGCCGCAACAAGCGTCATCCCCGCCACCATCGTATACGACCTGTTCATCGGCAAGTTTACGGGCTCGCTTCCTTCGGACCTCGCGGCCGCCTATCTGACGGGGCAGAGCTTCGCGTTCGAGGTCTCGGTCGCATTGCTTGCCGTAGCCGCGGTCATCTCCATGGTCCGCGGCAAGCTCCCGGCCTACGCTCCCGCGTCCGTGGAGACGGCCGCAGCCTCGGCCGCGGACGGCGAAGGCAAGGATTGAAAACCTTTAATCCCTCGAAGACATTGGCACGATAATGGTAGCCCGTCGGACGTTCGGGTCCTTGGCCGAGGATTACAAGGACGTCGTCGTCGCCACGGTCTGTTCTCATTCCTCCCTCCAGATTTTCCACGGGGCGAAGCAGGAGGGCTTCCGGACCTTGGGCATCGCCATCGGCAAGCAGCCCCGGTTCTACGACGCGTTCCCCCTCGCGAGGCCGGACGAGTTCCTTATCGTCAACTCCTACAAGGAGATTGCCGACCACGCGGACGACCTGGTCGCGCGGCAAGTCGTCGCCGTGCCCCACGGCTCCTTCGTCGAGTACTTGGGCGCCGAGAATTTCGCCAAGCTCCGCCTTCCGACGTTCGGCAACCGCAGCGTGCTCGCGTGGGAATCGGACCGGGAAAAGCAACGCGAGTGGCTCACGTCCGCGGGCGTGCCCATGCCCAAGAAGATCGCGCGGCCCGAGGACATCGACAGCCCGGTCTTCGTCAAGTACTACGGCGCGAAGGGCGGCCGCGGTTCGTTCATCGCGAAGAACCACGACGAGTTCATGGCGGCCATCAAGCCCGGCATGAAGTACGCGATCCAGGAGTACGTCGTGGGCACGCGGTACTACCTCCAGTTCTTCTACTCGCCCATCGCGGATGGCGGCTACCGCCTCTCGAGGGGCGCGCTCGAGATGCTCGGCATCGACCGCCGCGACGAGGCGAACATCGACGAGATGTACAAGCTCGGGGCCCAGGAACGCCTGCGGGAACTGGAGATCTACCCCACCTTCGTCGTCACGGGGAACATGCCCGTGGTCCTGCGCGAATCGCTGCTCCCGAAGGCCTTCGACATGGGCGAGCGGACGGTCGAGAAGTCCCTCGAGCTCTTCGGCGGCACGATCGGGCCGTTCTGCCTCGAGACGATCGTCACGGACCGGCTCGAGTTCAAGGTCTTCGAGATCTCCTCGCGCATCGTCGCGGGGACGAACATCTTCGTCTCCGGATCCCCGTACTCGGACCTGCTCGAGCCCGGGATGTCCACGGGCCGCCGCATCGCCCGGGAGATCCGCACCGCCCAGAAGCGCGGGCTCCTCTCCGAGATCCTGACCTGACCCTCGTCCGTGGCGCCGACCCGCTCGGGCGGTCATTTCGGCCGCGGATTCTGGGGTGAAAACGCTTTTATCACCTCTCCCGGCTCGGCGTCCGTCCATGGCGCTCGACCCCACGACCGACATCATCCTCGTCGCCCTCGTGGTCGTGATGATCGTGGTCATGTGGCTCGAGCTCCGCGTGATGCGGAGGCGGTCCAAGGCCCGGCGCCAGCGAACGGCCCGCCGGCCCGATGAGCTCCAGGACGAGGCCCACAACGCCCTGATCACGACGCGCGCGATCGCCTCGACCATGGCGGAGCGCGGCGGCGTCCGCAGCGACGAGGTCGATTCGATGCTGCGCGAGGCCCAGACGGCCTACGGCCGCCGCAACTACCGCGTGGCCATCGACCTGACCGAGCGCGTCAAGGAACGGCTCGTGTCCCTCAAGGGCGCCCAGGCCGCCCAGGGGGACGCGGCCAAGCTCGACACCCTCTCCTCGGGCCCCGCCTCGGACGAGCCCACCACGAAGGAGGTGCTGCAGAAGCAGTTCCCGCCGAACCTGGTCCCGGCCCGCTTCGCGATCTCCGTCGCGGAGACCTCGATCGAGGAGGGCGCGACCGCCGGGCGGGACGTGGCCACGGCCCGTTCGCTCCTGGCCTCGGCCCGCTCCCGTTTCGACGCCGAGGACTACGGCGGCTCCCTGAGCATCGCCCGCCTGGCGGAGAAGAGCGCGAGGGGCGAGGCCGTGGCCGCGCCGGTCCCGGCCCCGGCCGCCACCCCCGCCTCTCCCGCCGCGCCGCCCCCGGCCGCGAGCGTGTCGAAGGCCCCCGCCGCGGTGACGCCCGGGAGCGTGTGCCCCTCGTGCGGGGCGGCCATCAAGGCCGACGACGCGTTCTGCCGCAAGTGCGGGGCCAAGGTCGTCCTCACGAACTGCCCCTCCTGCGGCGCATCCCTCCAGGTGGACGATGTCTTCTGTCGCAAGTGCGGGACTCGCATCCAGCGATAGTCGCGGTCCGTTCGGGGCTTACAAGCACAGCGGATAACCTTAATACCGGACCCTCTCCATCCCTTTCTCAATGTCGATGGGCAATGACATGGAACAGGCCCTGACGGCCCTCTACGGCGAGGACCAGGTCGCCGCGGTCATTACCCTGAAGGTGGACACCAAGGAAGCGGATCGGATCGCCACGGAGATCTCGAAGTTCGACGTGATCCAGGACGTGTTCCTGGTCACGGGGGACACGGACATCGTCGCCAAGGCCCGGTTCAAGAACTACAAGGGCCTCAAGGACTTCGTCCTCTCGACCCTCGCGCCGATCTCCGGGATCAAGGACACCAAGACGCTGATGGTGGTGACCACCTACAAGGAAGCCGGACAGGCGAGGTCGCAAAGTTGAGGTCGAGGGTCAGGGCCTGGAGGTGGTACGATGGACAGCGAAACGAAGCTCAAGCAAGTGGTGGACGTCCTCGACTCGATTTCCGAGGACACCTCCGTCCCGCGGAACATCCGCCGCGGGGCCAGCGACGCGAAGGCCCGGCTCTCGAAGAAGGGTGAGGCACTCGACCTGCGGGTCACGAGCGCCATCATGATCATGGACGACCTGGCGAACGACCCGAACATCCCGTTGCACGGTCGCACGCTGATCTGGAACGTCATCTCCCAGCTGGAGACCGTGACGAAGCCTTAAGGAGCCGTCGCGCCCGTGCGGGGGCGTGGCGGGAACGGAGGCTCTCTTCCTCCTCGTCGTGATTCCGGCGGGTGTCCTCGGCCTTGGCGTTGTGCTTGTCCGGTCGTCCTACGCGGAACTGCGGATGAAGGATGCCGCGAAGGCGGGACGCCCTTCCTCGGTTCTGGTCTCCCACGCGGTCATGGCGACGCCCCTCGTCCTCGGGCTGTCCCTCTGGGCGTTCTCGCAGCCCGCCCTGTCCGGGCTCTCGTCCGTTTCCGGACCCGCCGCCGACCATGTCTCTTCCGCGCTTCTCTGGTCCGAGTTGACGTACGCCTTCACGGCCTGCGCGGCGGTGGCGGGTCAGGTCTGGGTCCTCCGCGCACGGCTCGTGCAGTTCGTGGGGCCGGGCTTCGGCCGCGTCCTCCCGCTCTACGTGATTCCCGTCACATCCGTCGTGTTCGCAATGACCCTGGCCTTCCTGACGCTGGGCTCCCTGTTCTCCGACACGTGGGCTCCCATCAACCTCTCGAGTGGCGCGGCTGACTCGATCGTCTCGGCGTACCAGGTCTTCTGCGCAGCCGCGTTCCTCCAGATGATGACCCTGGGCTTCTCGAATCGCATCCAAGACCTCTCGGGGCGGGGCTTCTCCAGGACGGTGATCCTGGCGGACGTTGGGGAGGTCCCGTTGGTTCTGGCCTTGGTCTGGGTCTTCCTCGCGCTCGGCTCAGCGTGAGGAGACCGCAAGGGGTGAGTGGCCGGGGCGCGGTGTCGGTCAGGACGAGGGGAGTGCGCCGAGCGGGAGTTGAACCCGCGTTACAAGCTTGGGAAGCTTGTGTCCTACCGTTAGACTACCGGCGCGGTGGCCTCGGTCAATCGTCGACTTCTCTTAAGCCTTCTCGGCTGCGGTCTCCAGCGGCTCGTCCTGCGCGGGCACCGCCATCCTCATGCCGTGGGGCGCCATCCCACCACCGTGCCTCGGACGATTCTCCTCACGGGCTACAACCCGTACGCCAACGCCCCGGGTTACAACCCGACGGGCGTGCTGGCGCGGGAACTGGACGGACGGAAGGTCGGCGGCGCGACCATCGTCGGCGTGCAGATTCCCGTTGCGGTGGAGGACGCGGGGCCGCGGCTCCGCCGCCTCCTCGAACGCACCCGACCGGACGCGGCCCTGGCCATGGGCGTGGCCCCCGGGCGGCCCGCGCTGAGCGTCGAGCGCGTCGCCCTCAACGTCCTCGACTTCTCCGTCCCGGACAACCGAGGGCGGCGGTACCGCGACCGGCCGATTCGGCGCGGAGGGCCGGCCGCCTACCTCTCCACCCTGCCCATCCGCCCCATCCTCGCCGCCCTCCAGCGGGAGAAGATCCCGGCGGAGCTCTCAGACACCGCAGGCACCTACCTCTGCAACTTCGCCATGTACACGCTCCTGGACGGGTTCGCCCTCCAGGGCAACCCGGGCCCGGCGGGCTTCATCCACGTGCCCCAGGTCCCCGCGGCCAGCCTGGACAAGGCTGGCCAGCCATCGATGGAATATGCGACGATCCGCCGCGGCATCCTGGCGGCCCTGCGGGAGATCGAGGCGACTATGACGCGCCGCCCGCCTCCGCGCCGACGCGCCGCACGCGCATGAGGGCCTCCGCGACTCGGCGGAGGCGCCCGGTCGCGTCCGGGATCTCGAGGATCTCCTGTCGCACGTCGTCCTCGACGGGCAGGACGGCGGCGATCTTGTACCCGAGGGTGCGCGCGTCCAGCTCCTTCCAGGCCTCGTCGATCACCGCGACGCCGGAGAGCTCCAGGGACTCGAGGACGCCCTCGAAGAGCCGCACGACCGCCTCCGCGAGTCCCGGGTCGTCCGGGCCTTCGGGTTCCTCCAGGAAGCGCACCTCCGCCCGCAAGTACGGTCTCGCCTGGTCGACGCGGAGGACCTCGAAACGCCGGCGGCCCTCGACCACGATGTCGTAGCGCCCGTCCGGGTACCGCTGGGAGGCGATGATCGCGGCCTCCGTGCCGACGCGGTGCGGGATCGCGGGCCCGCCGACCTCCTCGCCCTCGAGGATGAGGCACACCCCGAAGGGCTCCTCATGCTCGAGGCAGCGGCCCACCATCTCCCGGTACCGCGGCTCGAAGATGTGCAGGGACAGGGTCGCACCCGGGAAGAGGACCGTCTGGAGGGGGAACAGGGGGATGCGCACGGGTCTCCCGAACCCGCCCGGGACGATAAACTCTCACTCCGGATGGATGTCCACGCCCACGGACCAGTTCGTCTGGCAGCCGGGGCAGGCGACCGTCCGCTTGAGGGAATCGCCCTCGTCGGCGAGCTTGAACGTGAAGAACAGCGGGTTGTTGCACCGCGGGCAATTGAAGTTGATGCCGCCGACGGTCATGGCTCTCCCTCGATGTCCGCGGACGCCTTAAGCCTGCGCCCCGCCGCCCATCCGAACGGGTTCGGGAGCATCCTCATGGACCGCGGACCGATGGTCCGCGTCATGACCGAGCCTTCCGAGATCCTCCGAGAGGAGCACGAGGTGATCCAGCATCTGCTCCACGTCCTCACCGCCATGGCGGAGCGCGTGGACCGCGGCGAGGCCGTCGCCCGGGCCGACGTGGACGACGTCCTCGAAATCGTGGTGAAGTTCGCGGATGAGTGTCACCACGCCAAGGAGGAGAAGGCCCTCTTCCCCGCCCTCCGGCTGGCGTCCCCGCAGGAGGGTGCGGCGCTCGTGCACCGCCTGGAGGGCGACCACGAGGCGGGACGGCACCTCGTCGCCGCGATGCGGTCCGAGTCCCCGGCAGCCGAATCGGGGGACCCGAAAGCCCGCTCCCAGTTCGCGAAGGACGCCCGGTCCTACGCCGCCCTCCTGACGCGGCACATCGACGCGGAGACCGAGCAGCTCTTCCCGCTCGTCGAACGCGCCCTGCCGGCGAAGGAGCGCGCGGCCCTGGCGGACGAGTTCGACCGCATCGAGCGGGAGGAGACCGGGGCCGGGGTGCACGAGAAGTACGAGGGGACGATCCACCGGCTTGCGGACCGCTACGTCCACGCCGCGGCCCACGCCCGTTGAGGGGACGCGGGGGCGGCTCGAGTTCGGCAAGTTTATGGCACGCTCTCGCCTGCGGAGGCGCCGATGCACGTCGAGACCCTCATCGTCCCACCCCTCGACAACAATGTCTACCTGGTCGTCGACGAGGCGAGCCACCAAGCCGTCGCGATCGACACGGGGCTGGGCTCCAGGGAGATCCTGGCGAAGGCGGAGGCCCTCGGGGCCAAGATCGTCACGATCCTGAACACCCATGGCCACGCGGACCACACCGCGGACGACGCCCCGCTGAAGAGTGCCACGGGCGCGAAGCTGGGCATCTTCGAGGTGGACGCGTACCGCCTGGGGCGGAACGCGAAGGAGTCCCACTGGTTCCTCCCTGCCCCCCCGCCCGCCGTGACCGCGGACCTCCTGCTCAAGGAGGGCACGACGGTGCACATCGGCAACACCGTCCTCGAAACGATCCACACCCCGGGCCACACGGAGGGCAGCTGTTGCTTCTACGATGCCGCGGACGGCATCCTGTTCTCCGGCGACACCCTGTTCGCGGGCTCCTGCGGCCGCACGGACACCCTCGGGGCGAGCCCCGCCAAGATGAAGGCGAGCCTGCAGCGCCTCGCCCGGCTTCCGCCGGAAACCCTGGTCCTCCCGGGCCACGGCCCCTCGACGACGATCGGCAGGGAGACGTGGATCGCGGACCTGGCCTACCCGGTCATCTGATCAGCGCCGGCCGAAGCCGTTCCCGGCCGCGCGCGTGCGCCGGCGGACGGGCACGTTGCGGAGCATCCGGACGCGCGGCCGCCGCCGACCGAGCCCCAGGCCGAGGCGGCGGTACACGACCTTCATGCTGAAGACCACCGCCAGGAAGTAGACGTACAGGATGGCGAGGGTCGAGGGCCAGTAGTACTGCCACATGATCGCCACGAGGGCGATCGTCGCGAGCGTTCCGACGACGATGCGCAAGACGAAGGTCTCGATCGTGGACCGGCTGAACGGTCCCCCGTCGACGCCGTAGTTCGTGTGCCGCACGGGCTCCCGGAACGTCCGGCGCGCCGCGGCATAGACCGCGTAGATGATGAACGGGGACAGGAGGCTCATCGCCAGGTGGGCCAAGTGGTGCGTGAGGGTCAGGTCGATGATCCAGGCTCCGTACAGGATCAGGGTGGCCTGGAGGAGCCGCCGCTTGTGGTAGATGGGCAGCATGCTGGGCATGACAATCGTGCGGAGGGTGCGCTTCACCAGGTCCGCGCCGAACGTGATGGACTTGGGCAGGCGCCGGGCGAAGTAGCGCGCGATCTTGTCCGAGCGGATCATGAGGAGCGGCGCGAGGCTGCTCATCACGATGCAGAGGATCCCGGCGAAGGGCGTGAGGTATGTGCCCGCGTAGTTGCTTGACAGGTTGGGGCTCCTCTCGATTGCGCGCGTGCCGACGCTCGCGTAGAGGATGGCCTCCTCGTTGCGCGCGATGAAGCTCGTGCCGATGGCCGTGGCCGCCTTGGACGAGAAGCCGATCATGTAGGCGAGGCTCGCGGTCAGGAACATGTCGCTCAGGAGGATGAGCGGCACGGCGAGGAGGAGGATGGGGAGGACCGCGGGCAGCGCGGAGGGCTGGATGAGCATGCCGAAGCTCAGGAAGAACATCGCGACGAACGCGTCCCGCAGCGGCTCCATCTTGGTCTTCATGCGCGAGGCGAGTTTCGTGTCCGCGAAGACCATCCCGATGAAGAACGCCCCGATGATCGCGGGCACGCGGAACGCCTCCGCGAGGGTGGCCGCCAGGAACACCATGGCCATCGCGAAGAGGATGAACAGCTCCTCGCTCTTGATCCGCTCGAACATCTTCACCGTGTTCGGGATGACGACCGCGGCGAGGAACGCGAAGAATCCGAGGAAAATCCCGATCCCGACGAACAGGGACGTCGGGTCCACGGGCGCGCCGTCGCCGGAGACCACCACGCCGTTCACGAGCGTGAGGATGATCATTGCCAGAAACGACTCGAGGACCACCATCCCTATGATGAATTCCGTCTCGGCGTTCCCGAGGCGCTTCAGGTCGATGAGCGCCTTCGCGGCGATCGCGCTGCTCGACATGCTGATGACGCCGGCCATGAAGATCGTGTCGATCAGGGGCCATCCGAGCCAGGCGCCGATGGCGAACCCCGCGAACATGTCCACGGCGAGGTTCGTGACCGCCAGAATCGCCGCGGCCTCCTTGGTCTTCTTGAGCTTCGTGATGCTGAACTCCAGGCCCACGAAGAAGAGCAGGAGCACGAGGCCGAGCTGGGAGATGGACTGGATGAAGTCCGTCTCCGTCAGCACGCCGTTGTAGGAGAAGCCGAAGAGGCTGAGGTGGATGTTCGGCCCGATCAGGATGCCGGCGACGATGTAGCCGATGACGACGGAGACGCGGGCGCGGCTCGCGATGGCGGCCCCGAGGAAGCCGACGGCGGCGATGACGCCGACTTCGAACATGATCGAGCTGGTGTCGACCACTCACTCACGCCTTCCCGTGGGTCGAGAGGGCGCGGGGCGTAGCGACTCGCTCGCTTCGCGAGGCAGCGCTGGATCCCATCCCGGGCCGTGGCATCCGGGCTCATGCTAGTTAAGCGTACTGTCAAGACGGAAGCCTCATACCCCAGGACGCCGCAGCGCCGGGCGGGCGGGTGCGTCAAGAATGGCGAGGCCCATGCAAGACTCCATGCCGGAGGCTTGGCACGCGGTCGAGGTGGAGACCGCCTTCGAGCGCCAGGCGTCCTCCCCCGCGGGTTTGTCCAAGGCGGAGGCCGCGGAGCGCCTCGCCAAGGTGGGCCCCAACGAGCTCGTCCAGACCACGCGGGTCAGCCCGCTCCGGATTTTCCTTGAGCAGTTCACGGACGTGCTCGTGATCATCCTGATCATCGCCGCGGTGATCTCCGGCTACCTCGGCATCTCCCGCGGCGAGTCGACGGAGGTCTGGGACGCGGTCCTCATCTCGATTATCGTCGTCCTGAACTCCGTCCTCGGGTTCTTCCAGGAGTACCGCGCGGAGAAGTCCCTCCAGGCCCTGAAGGCCCTCGCGGCGCCGAAGGCCCACGCGGTCCGCGAGGGCGAGATGCTCGCGGTGGCCTCCCGCGACCTGGTCCCCGGGGACGTCGTCGTGCTCGCCGCGGGCGACAAGATCCCCGCCGACCTGCGCCTCTTCGAGGCCGCGAGCCTGCGGACGAACGAGGCCTCCCTCACCGGCGAGTCGACCGCCGTGTCGAAGGCGACGGCCGCCCTGCCCCGGGACGCGTTCCTCGGCGACCGGAAGGACATGGCCTTCATGGGCACGTCCGTGGAGGGCGGCCGCGGCAAGGGGCTCGTCGTCGCGACCGGGATGCTGACGGAGCTGGGCAAGATCGCGGGCCTCGTCCAGCAGGAGACGAAGGAAGAGACCCCCCTCCAGCGCCAGCTCGATCGCCTCGGCAAGCAGATCGGATTGGTCATCCTCGGGGTCGCGGCCGCGGTGTTCCTCCTCATGTTCCTGCGGGAGGCGGACCCGTTCGCCAAGCTCGAGCTCCTGTTCCTGACCGCGGTCGGGCTCGCCGTGGCGGCGATCCCCGAAGGCCTGCCCGCGGTCGTGACGATCAGCCTGGCCCTCGGGCTCCAGCGGATGATCAAGCGCCACGCCCTCATCCGCAAGCTCCCCGCCGTGGAGGCCCTGGGGGCGGCCACGGTCATCTGCTCGGACAAGACGGGCACGCTGACGAAGGGGGAGATGAACGTCCGCGCGTTCTATGTCGCGGGACGGTCGTACGAGATCAAGGGCGAGGGGTTCGATCCCGCGGGCGACCTCCGTCTGGACGGCCAGCTGGTCGACCCGAAGGTTCATCCGGGGCTCCGCGAGGCCCTCGTCTGCGGGGCCCTCTGCAACGACGCCGCCATCCGTCGCGAGGGCGAGCGGTGGGTGTGCGAAGGCGACCCCACGGAGGGCGCCCTCGTCGTCGCGGCGATGCGCGCCGGGTTCAACGCCGACGTCCTGCGGACGGAGCAACCGCGGGTCGCGGAGCTCGCCTTCACGTCCGAGCGCAAGATGATGTCCACGCTCCACGCGCCCCTCTCCGCCCAGGCCCTCCAGGAGATCCTGGCGGTCTCCGAGGACCGCCGGCACCTCTCCCTCGCGGAGATCGGCGCCAAGATGCTCTACGTGAAAGGAGCCCCGGAGCGCATCCTGAACGCGTGCTCGCACCACCTCGTCGACGGCGAGCGGCGGCCCCTGACGGACTACGACCGCAAGCAGTACCTCTTCCAGAACCAGGAGATGGCCACGCGCGCCCTGCGCGTCCTCGGCCTCGCGAGCCGCTCCTTCCCCGGTGAGATGCCGCCCCTGCGGGAGGAGGGCCTGGAGAGCGGCCTGACCTTCCTCGGCCTCGTGGGCATGATGGACGCGCCGCGGCAGGACGCCGCCGACGCGATCGCCCGCTGCAAGAAGGCGGGCATCCAGGTCGTCATGATCACGGGGGACCACAAGCTCACGGCGATGGCCGTGGCCCGGGAGATGGGGATCCTCGCGGAGGGCGAGCGCGCCCTGACCGGCGAGGAGCTCGACCGCGTCCCCGAGGACGAGCTGGTCCGGGACGCGGAGCACATTAAGGTCTACGCCCGCGTGAGCCCGCAGCACAAGATGCGGATCGTGGACGCGTGGAAGAAGCGCGGCCACGTGGTCGCGATGACCGGGGACGGGGTGAACGACGCCCCCGCGCTCAAGCGCTCGGACCTCGGGGTGGCCATGGGGATCACCGGCACCGATGTCGCGAAGGAGAGCGCGGACATGGTCCTCACGGACGACAACTTCGCGTCCATCGTCGCGGCCGTCGAGGAGGGCCGCGGGATCTACGAGAACATCCGGAAGTTCGTGGCCTACCTCCTGTCCGCGAACGCGGGCGAGGTCCTCACCATGCTCCTCGCCACACTCTTCATCGTGAACCCGGACTTCCTTCCCTTCTTCACACCGGTCCAGCTCCTCTGGATCAACCTGGTGACGGACGGGCTGCCCGCCTTGGCCCTCGGCGTGGACCCCTATCCCCCGGACATCATGAACCGGCCGCCACGGAACCCGAAGGAGGGCGTGCTCTCGAAGGACATCGCCTTCCTGATCGTCGTCGTGGCGTTCATTCTCACCGTCGGCACGCTCGGGATCTTCGCGTGGGAGCTCGCGGACGGCTCGGACCCGATCCGCACGCAGACGGTCGCCTTCACGACGATCGTCTTCTTCGAGCTGTTCCTGGTGTTCGCAATCCGTTCCCCGCGCCAGACAATCCGGCAGATCGGCTTCTTCACGAACCGCAAGCTCATCTACGCGGTCCTCGTCTCGGCGGCCCTGCAGATCATGGTCATCTACACCCCGTTCTTCCAGGCCGCGTTCCACACGGAACCCCTCACCGCCTTCGACTGGGTGCGGGCCATCCTCATCTCCCTCACCGCCTTCGCCCTCGTCGAGCTGCTCAAGTGGGTCCGCCAGCGGCGCGCCAAGGCCGCGGCCCCCCCGAAGGCGGCGCCCCCATGATCGAGATCGACGGCTCCCACGGCGAGGGAGGCGGCCAGCTCCTCCGGACCGCGGTGGCCCTCTCCGCGGTCACCCGGACGCCTGTGACCGTGGACCGCATCCGCGCGGGCCGCCCCAACCCGGGCTTGGCACCCCAGCACGTGACCGCGATTCGCGCGGTCGCCGAGCTCGCGTCCGCGGAGGTCGAGGGTCTCGAGGCCGGCTCGTCCCGGATCACGTTCCGGCCCGGGGACCTCGTCGGCGGCGACCATGCCTTCGACGTCGGCACCGCGGGCAGCGTGACCCTCGTCCTCCAGGCCTGCCTGCCCGCGGCCTTCGCCGCGAAGGACTCGACGCACCTGCGGGTCGTCGGGGGCACGGACGTGAGGTGGTCCCCGCCCCTGGACGCCTTCGCCCGCGTCTTCCTCCCCTGGGTCCGCCGGCTCGGGGGCGAGGCCGACCTCCTCTCCCACCGCCGCGGGTACTATCCCCGCGGGGGCGGCGAGGTCGAGCTCGTGGCGCAGCCCACGGCCACGTGGTCGCCCGTCCAGCTCTCGGAGCCCGGCGCGGTCGAGCGCGTGCGGGGGATCGCCCACGTCTCGAACCTCCCCGAGGACATCCCGAAGCGGATGAAGCACGCGGCCCTCCGCCGGCTGCACGGCGTCCAGGATGCCAAGATCGAGGAGCGCGTGTACCCGTCCGAGGACGCGGTCGGCCAAGGCGGCGCCCTCGTGCTCTGGGCCGAGCGCGAGCACACGCTGCTCGGCGCGGACTCCCTGGCGGAGCGGGGCAAGTCGTCCGAGCGCGTCGGCGAGGAGGCCGCGGAGGCTCTCGAGGTGGAGATCCTCTCCGGCGCCACCGTGGACGCGCACACGGCCGACCAGATTGTGACCTACCTTGCCCTCTCCGACCGGCCATCCTCCTTCATGGTCCGCGAGGTGGGCGGCCACCTGCGCACGATCGCGTGGCTGATCCCGCAGTTCCTGCCGCGGACGGTGGAGTTCCAGACCATCGGCGGACTGACTCGGGTCAAGGTCGGCCCGAAGGCTGCCTAGCCGTACATGCTCGGCCGAGCGGGCTCCGTGCCCGGTTTCTTCGCGGCGTCGGCCTGGTGGTGGATCGACTTGAGCTGCATCTCGATCCGCTCGGCCTCCTCGTACAGGGGCTTGGCGTCGAGCTCCGTGTGGAGGAGGAGCCCGTCGATGATCTCGATCGCCCGTGCGGCGGCGCGGGCGTCCGGGTAGTCGGGGTGGGCCTCGCTCAGGAGCGTGATCACGTCGAAGTCGCGCTTGCGGCCCTCGTTCAGGAGCACGCCGGCGACCCCCGTGATGACGCCTTCCTCGAAGACCGTGACCTTGTGCTTCTTGAGCATGTCCATGGCCTTGTCCGTCGAGCCGATCCCGTAGACCTCGACCTGGCGGTCCTCCGAGTCGTCCTCCTTGGAGTCGACGATGAGGCCCTCCGGGCACACGAGGAGGTTGCACCGCGCGTCCTGGGCCCAGTCCAGGACCGTGGACGCGATCGCCTTGATCAGGTTCGGCGGCGGCTGGAACTCGCTGATGAACACAACGACCTGGTCCGTGCCCTCGCGCTTCGTGCCCGCGTAGATGCGCACGGGGTTCATCGGCTGCCCGTCGCGGACGAGGGCGACCGTCGGGAAATGGACGGAGTCCATGATTCCGATCTGGGTGAGGTTGAGGGCGTTGATGAGGTAGTTCGCCACGATGGAGCTGACCAGCCCGACGGACGGGAAGCCGTCGATCACCGTGGCCCCTCGAAGGTCCATCCTCTTCAGCTCGTAGATTTGGATGCCTTCCATAGACGGCCGCCCATCTCGGGCGGGTTACTTAAAGATAGCCGCGCTATGTCTCAAACCTGAGAACACTCACTTCGGCGGGAGGAGTTCCCACGTGTTCTGCCAGGCCACCCCGCCTCGGCGGAGCATGATGCCGACGGAGCAGTACTTCTCCGTCGAGAGGTCGATGGCCCTCTTCACCGCGGCCTCCTTGACGCCGTCGCCATAGACGCGGTAGTGGAGATGGATCCTCGTGAAGACCTTCGGCTCCTCTTTCGCCCGCTCCGCCTCGCCCTCGATTTCGAGCTTGGTGAACGGCACGCGCTGCTTGGTCAGGATCCACACGATGTCGGACGCAGTGCAGCCCATCGCGGCGAGCAGCGTGGCCTGCATGGGCGACGGCCCCTCGTAGGGCTCGTCCTTCTGGGCGGCGTGGAGGACGATGGCGGGGGAGCCCTCCACCCGCGCCTCGAACTTCATGCCCTGGACTTGGGTGAGGTGGGCCTTCATGGGATGCCTCCCCGCTCGGACCCGCCCGCGCTACTAGAAGGTTCGGTCCGTACCGACCGCAAGGTTGTTATCGAGTCGGCCCGTTCGTGCCCCCGTGCGGCCCCGGGTCATCATCAACGCCGCGATGAGCCTTGACGGGAAGATCGCCTTCTCCGATGGGCGGCCCGCGAGGCTGAGCAACGAGGAGGACTTCGCCCGCGTGCATCGCCTCCGTGCCGAGGCGGACGCCGTCTTGGTCGGTGTGGGCACGGTCCTCAAGGACGACCCGAAGCTGACCGTCAAGCCGGAGTACGCGGAGGGGCGGAACCCCCTCCGCGTCGTCCTCGACTCCGACGGTAAGACGCCGGACCACGCCCACGTCCTCGATGGGTCCGCGGAGACGCTGATCGCTACGGCGACCGACTGTGGGCGCACGTTCGCGCACGCCCAGGTGTTCCGGGCGGGGAAGGACGAGGTGGACCTGGGGGCTCTTCTGGACCACCTTTCGACGCGCGGCGTGAAGACGCTCCTCGTCGAGGGTGGGAGCACCGCAATTTGGTCCTTCCTTCGCCTGCAGCTCGCCGACGAGCTGCGCGTGTTCATCGCCAGCACGGTCCTCGGTGGCCATGCCGCCCCGACCCTGGCGGGCGGCCCCGGGGTCCGGTCCCTGGAGGAGTCCTTCCGCCTGCGGCTCGAGAAGGTGGAGCGCCTCGGCGACGGCCTCCTCATCGAGTACGCGGTGGGCGCGTGAAGCTCCTCTGCGACCACATGCTCGGAACCCTGGCCAAGTGGCTGCGGTTCATGGGCTATGACACCGCCTACCCCGGCCCGCTGGACGACACGCAACTCCTCGCCCTCGCCCGCGCGGAGGGCCGCGTGCTCCTCACGCGGGACAAGGAGCTCGCCTCGCGGTCCCCGGATGCGCTCCGCGTCCGGAGCGACGACCTCGAGGAGCAGATTCGCGAGGTCGCCTCCGCGCTCGGTCTCCGGATCGTCGACCCGCTCTCCCGCTGCTCCCTCTGCAACGCGGTCCTCCTCCCAGTGGCGCCGGAGGCGGTACGGGATCTCGTGCCCGAGGGCGTGCGGACCCGCCACCAGGCGTTCTGGCAGTGCCCCGCGTGCCGCAAGGTCTACTGGCAGGGGAGCCACTGGGACAAGATGGTCGAGCGGCTCAATCGTTTCGAGTCGCCGAAATCTCCGTGAGCCCGGCGGACGCAAACCCTAATAACCCGCATCGAAAATGGGGTGAGGGTCTAGCGAATGGACAGCTCCCTGGTCCTCGAGGACGGCACGGTCGTCCGGGGAGCCCGTTTTGGCGCCTCCACGAAGGTCTTCGGCGAGCTCGTCTTCAACACGAACATGACGGGCTACACGGAGGCGCTGACGGACCCGTCCTACCGCGGCCAGATCCTCCTCATGACGTATCCGCTCATCGGCAACTACGGCGTCGATCCGGCATGGATGGAGTCCGACACGATTCAGGTCCGCGGGTTCGTCGTCAAGGAGGCGTGCGCGACGCCCAGCCACGCGCGGAGCCAGAAGGCGTTGGGCCCGTTCCTGAGCGAGTACCGCGTGCCGGGCCTCCAGGGGGCCGACACCCGCGCCCTCACGATCCGCATCCGAAGCCAGGGCACGATGAGGGCCGCGCTCGTCCCGGAAGGCGAGGACCTTGAGGAGGCCGCGAAGATCGTCCGCACGATGCCGTACCCCGACCGCCGCAACCTGGTGGCGGAGGTCAGCTGCCGCGAGCCGATTCGCTATCCGGGCACGGGGAAGCGCACGATCGTCGTCGTGGACTGCGGCGTGAAGCGGAACATCCTCCGCGAGGCCCAGCGCTACGCCGATGTGGTCCGCGTCCCCTGGGACACGGCCGCGGACGACATCCTCGCCCTGAAGCCGGACGGGATCATCGTCTCGAACGGCCCGGGCGACCCCGCCCATCCGGACCTCCAGGCCGCTACCGTCCGCGCGGTGCGCGAGCTCGCGGGCCAGGTCCCGCTCCTGGGGATCTGCCTGGGCCACCAGATCCTCGCCCTCGCTTTCGGAAGCAAGACGTTCAAGCTGAAGTTCGGCCACCGCGGCGGCAACCAGCCCGTGAAGGATCTCCGCACGGGCCGGGTCCACATCACCTCCCAGAACCACGGCTTCGCGGTCGACGCGGACTCCTTGAACCCTTCCGAGTTTGAGGTCACGCACGTGAACCTCAACGACCGGACCGTCGAGGGCCTCGTCCACCGCGAGCTCCCCGTCTTCTCGGTCCAGTACCATCCGGAGGCACGCCCGGGCCCCTGGGACAACGAGTACATCTTCCGCGAGTTCGTCGAGCGGCTCAAGGGGCCGTAGCATGCGGGGAGGTGGCCGGCGTTCCCAAGCGAAGTGACCTGCGGACCGTCCTGGTCATCGGCTCCGGACCGATCGTGATCGGGCAGGCCGCGGAGTTCGACTATTCGGGTTCCCAGGCGTGCCGCTCCCTCCACGCGGAGGGATTGCGCGTCGTCCTTGTCAACAGCAACCCCGCGACGATCCAGACGGACCCGCAGATGGCCGACGCCGTCTACGTCGAACCGCTGACGGTGTCTTTCCTCGAGCAGATCATCGCCATGGAGAAGCCCCAGGGCATCCTGAGCGGCATGGGCGGTCAGACAGGGCTCAACCTTTCCAGCGAGCTCGCGGAGCGCGGCATCCTCGCGAAGTACGGGGTCGAGTTGCTCGGCACGAAGCTCGAGGCCATCCGCGCCGCGGAGGACCGGGAGAAGTTCGCCACGCTCATGCGGTCGATCGGCGAGCCGGTCCCGAGGAGCCGCGCCGTGTCCGGCGTCGAGGCGGCGAAAGACTTCGCGGCGGAGGTCGGCTTCCCGGTCATCGTCCGTGCCGCCTATACCCTCGGCGGCAGTGGCAGCGGTGTCGCGCGCAACGTGGCCGAGATCGAGCAGATCGTGGGCCTCGGGGTGGCCTACTCCCGCATCCACCAGGTCCTCGTCGAGGAGAGCATCCTCGGATGGAAGGAGTTCGAGTACGAGGTCATGCGGGACGCCGCGGACAACTGCATCACGATCTGCAACATGGAGAACCTGGACCCGATGGGCGTCCATACCGGCGAGTCCATCGTCGTGGCGCCGGCCCAGACCCTGAGCGACATGGACCACCAGACCCTCCGTTCCGCGGCCCTACGCATCATCCGCGCCCTCGGCATCGAGGGAGGATGCAACATCCAGTTCGCCGTGCATCCGAGGACGGGCGAGTATCGCGTGATCGAGGTGAACCCTCGCGTCTCACGTTCCTCGGCCCTCGCCTCGAAGGCCACCGGCTATCCGATCGCTCGCATCGCCGCAAAGATCGCGGTGGGCCTGACTCTGGACGAGATTCCCAACCCGGTCACGGGCAAGACCCTCGCCTCCTTCGAGCCCACCCTGGACTACGTCGTCACGAAGATCCCCCGGTGGCCCTTCGACAAGTTCCGCACGGTCGACCGGCGGCTCGGCACCTCGATGAAGAGCACGGGCGAAGTCATGGCCATCGGCCGGACCTTCGAGGAGTCCCTGTCCAAGGCGGTGCGGTCCCTGGAGATCGGACGCATCGGGTTGGAGCCCGACCCGCGGTCGGACGAAGAGCTGCGGGAGGACCTCGAGCATCCGACGGACCAGCGGCTCTTCGCGATCGCCGAGGCGCTGCGGCGGGGCTGGGGCGTCGAGAAGATCGCCGGCCTTACTGCGTGGGATCCGTTCTTCCTCCTAAAGATCCGGAACCTCGTCGAGATGGAAGGCCGTCTGCGGACGAAGCGGCTCTCCAAGGAACTCCTTGCGGAGGCGAAAGGCCTCGGGTTCTCCGACGCCCAGATCGCCGCCCTCACGGGATGGTCCGAGGCCCGCATCCGCCGGGCACGGCCCGTCGCGGCCTACAAGATGGTCGACACGTGCGGCGGCGAGTTCGAGGCCGAGACGCCCTACTTCTACTCGACCTCCGAGGCCGTCTCGGAGGCGCGGGTGGCGAAGGGCCGCAAGGTCCTCATCGTGGGCGCAGGGCCCATCCGGATCGGCCAGGGCGTGGAATTCGACTACTGCTGCGTCCAGGGCATCTTCGCGCTCCGCGAGGAGGGCGTGGAGGCAATCATCGCGAACAACAACCCGGAGACCGTCTCCACGGACTTCGACATCTCCGACCGCCTCTACTTCGAGCCCCTCCTCCTTGAGGATGTCCTCAACCTCATCGAGGTCGAGAAGCCGGACGGCGTCATCGTGCAGTTCGGCGGGCAGACCTCGGTGAACCTGGCGGTCCCGCTGCAGCGGGAGCTCACGCGGCGCAAGTCGAAGACCCAGATCCTCGGGACGCCCGCGGACTCCATCGACCTCGCCGAGGACCGCCGCCGGTTCGCGGCCCTTATGAACCGCCTGCACATCCTGCAGCCCCGCAGTGCGTCCGGCTTCAGCTTCGCGGAGGTGCGCGAGGCCGCCGCGGAGATCGGCTACCCCATCCTCGTCCGCCCCTCCTACGTCCTGGGGGGCCGCGGCATGGAGATCGTCCACGGCGAGGACGAGCTCCGGGACTTCATGGAGGCCGCGACGCGGGTCTCCAGGGACCACCCCGTCCTCGTGGACAAGTACCTCGCCCATGCGACGGAGATC
Source organism: Thermoplasmata archaeon (assembly GCA_021788795.1). Classification (GTDB taxonomy): domain Archaea; phylum Thermoplasmatota; class Thermoplasmata; order RBG-16-68-12; family RBG-16-68-12; genus RBG-16-68-12. Next base: position 18,748 of record JAJYKG010000006.1, read on the forward strand.
GACGTCGACGTCGTCGCGGACGGCCGGGACATCTTCATCGGCGGCATCCAGGAGCACATCGAGGAGGCGGGCATCCACTCCGGCGACGCGGCGTGTGTCCTCCCGAGTCAGACCCTCGGCGAGGACATCCTCCGGCAGATTCGGTCCATCACGAGGCGCATCTCCAAGGCCCTCCGCATCGTCGGCCTGATGAACCTCCAGCTCGCGGTCAAGGATGGCACGGTGTACGTCCTGGAGGCGAACCCCCGCGCGAGCCGCACCGTGCCGTACGTCTCGAAGGCCATTGGCATCAGCCTAGCGAACGTGGCCACGAAGGTCATGCTCGGCAAGACCCTGCGCGACCAGGGGCTGGGGGACGAGCCGCGCATCGAGCATGTCGCCGTGAAGGCGCCCGTGTTCCCCTTCCAGCGCCTCCCCGGGGTCGACGCGATCCTCGGGCCGGAGATGAAAAGCACGGGGGAGGTCATGGGCATCGACCGTACGCTGGGCCGCGCGTACGCGAAGGCCATGCTCGCCGCGGGGAACGCGCTCCCGACGTCCGGCGGGGTCTACCTAACCATCCGCGACGAGGACAAGCCCGCGATCCTTCCGGTGGCCGCGCGCCTGGCCTCCCTGGGCCTGTGTCTGTACGCCACGCGCGGCACCGCCCAGTTCCTGCGCGAGCACGGGGTCGACGTGACCACGGTCTACCGCATCAGCGAGAACCAGTCCCCGGACGCCCTGGGCCTCATGCGGCGCGGGGAGATTCAGCTCGTGATTAACACGCCGACCAACTCGAGCGGCGCGCGGCGGGACGGCTACATGATGCGCCGGCTGGCGGTGGACCTCAACATCCCCTTCCTCCCGACGATTCAAGCGGCGGTGGCCGCGGCGCAAGCGATCGCGGAGACGCGAGAGGGCGGTCTCGGGGTGAGGTCGCTCCAGTCCTACGCGTCGTCCGTGATTCCTAGAGAGGCAAAGCTTTAGCGACCACTGGAGATGGGCGCGGACGTGCGCCCCATCCGGCTCCTCGGCCCCGTCCTGATTGTGGCGGGCGTGGTGGCCCTGGCGATTGGTTTCCTTCAAGGCCAGGCGGGCCTGAGCCTGTTCCTCATCTTCCCCGTCGTCACCGCCACGGGCGGCTGGTCCGCCCTCGGCATCCTGCTCTTCATCGCAGGATTCTTCGCGCTGTTCCTGACACTGCCCTCATATGTCGCGGAAGCGCCCGCGCCGAGCGAACCGTCTGCGGCCACTCCGCCGGGCGTACCCCCGCCGGTTACGCCCACCCGTCGGTGGGGCGGGGTGGTCTTCCTCGGGCCTATCCCCGTGGTCTTCGGCTCCGACGCGAAGGTGGCGCGGTGGATGCTCGTGGTCGGCATCCTCCTGTTCGTCGGGTTGGTGGTACTGACAGTCATTTCGATATGGGGCATCTAGTCTTTTATCCGAGGCCGTGCTAGGGTCCGCCGAGACCATGAGAATCCTCATCACGGACGGACTCGAGGCGGAGGCCATCGCCTCCCTCAAGAAGGCCCACCAGGTCGACGTCGCGGAGCTCGATGCGAAAGCGCTCCTCGAGCAGATTCCCGCCTACCACGCGCTCATCGTCCGCGGGCGCACGAAGGTCACGAAGGACGTGTTCGCCAAGGCGGCGAACCTCAAGGTGGTCGGGCGGGCGGGCGTGGGCGTGGACAACATCGACGTGAACGAGGCCACGGCCCGCAAGGTCCTTGTCGTCAACGCGCCCACCGGGAGCACGGTGAGCGTCGCGGAGCTCGCGATCGGCCACATGATCTCCTGGTGCCGCCTCCTCCCGCAGGCGGACAAGAGCATCAAGGAGGGCAAGTGGGAGAAGAAGTCCTTCGAGGGCCATGAGATCTACGGCAAGACGCTGGGTCTCATCGGCTCGGGTCGCATCGGCGCGGAGGTCGCGAGGCGCGCGCAGGTCTTCGGGATGAAGGTCATCGCCTTCGACCCCTACCTGCCGCCGGAAGTCGCGAAGAAGATCGACGTCACCCTCGTGGACAAGGAGACCGTCCTCCGGGAGTCGGACTTCATCAGCATCCACGCCGCCCTCACGCCGGAGACGCGCGGGATGCTCGGCGCGAAGGAGTTCGCCTCGATGAAGAAGACCGCGGTCCTCGTGAACTGCGCCCGGGGCGAGATCGTCCAGGAGGCCGCCCTCGCGGACGCCCTGAAGAGCGGCGTCATCGGCGGCGCTGCCCTCGACGTGTTCGAGAAGGAGCCGCCTGCGGGCAGCCCGATTCTGACCGCGCCCCACGTGGTCTTCACGCCTCACCTCGGCGCCTCGACCCACGAGGCCCAGTACCGCGCGGGCGGGATCATCGCGGAGCAGGTGATGAAGGTCCTCGAGGGGAAGCGGCCGGACTTCCTCGTGAACCCCAAGGTCTACGGCTGAGCCACGAGCCACTCCGCCGCCGCCCGCAGGGAGAGCTTGCGTTCACGGGCCGTCTCCCGGAGGCGGGAGACGAGCGCCACGTAGTCTGTGTAGTCGCCTCCATGACGACGCACGGAACGGCCGAGGGCCTGCTCGAACGCCTCCCCGGCCGGATAGGCGAGGGCACCCTTGAGCACGCGAGAGGCGGAGACCTTCAGGGCCACGGGCGCCTATCTGCGCGGCGCCATAAGAACGCTGCTCAGCCCTCGCAGACCTTCAGGAAGTTCTGGAAGATCTCGTACCCGTGCTGGGTGTTCTCGACCTCGGGGTGGAACTGGAGGCCGAACAGGGGCCGCTTCAGGCTCCGCATCGCCTGGACCTTGCAGTCCGACGAGCTCGCGAGGGCGACGAAGCTCTCCGGGAGCGCGCTCACCTCGTCGTTGTGCGACTCCCACACCTCAAAGGACGAGGGCAATCCCTCGAAGAGCACGTCGGGCTGGTGGACCGTAAGCGTCGCCTTGCCGAACTCCGGGACCGCCGCGGGGGCGGCCTCGCCGCCGAAGTGCTTTGCCATGAACTGGTGGCCCGCGCAGATGCCGAGGATCGGGGCGTCGACCTGGTCCAGGTACTCGCCGTTGCGCCCCATCTTGCTCGGGTCGATGCCCACCCGCGGCGCGCCCCCGGAGAGGACGAGGCCGTCCAGGTCCTTGAGCTCGGAGGCGGGCGTGTCGTTCGGGATGATCTTCGTGTCCGCGCCCAGGTACTTCAGGACCCGCCACTCGCGGTGGGTCCACTGCCCACCGTTGTCCACGACGTAGACTCGCACATAGGGCGCAAGCGGGGGCGGGGGAAAAAGGTTTCCCGGGCGGCTGCCCGCTCCGGCCCTTTATGTATCCCTCGACCGTATCGGACGCCCATGGCAGCAAGCCTGCGGCCGCCGCGCGAGCGCGCGGCCCTCGGCCTCACGTGGGCCATCCGCGGACTCGCAGGCTTCCTGGTGCTCCTCCTGGCCATGGCGGTGGCCCTGCTCGCCTTCGTCCCGCTCTACAACCTGCCCTCGCCCTCCTTGTACCAGCAGGGGCAGTTGGAGAACAGCCTGGCGGCTCTTTCCCTGATCCTCCTGGCCCTCGGGGCGGCCTCCGGCCTTGCGTACGCGGTCGGCCTGGCGGGCCTCTACGGGCCTCGCCATGAGCTTGGGCCCGTCCATGTCGCCTCCGTCGGGGAGACGACCCTGTGGCTCGCGGTGACCCTGATCCTCTCCGGAGCCACGGTCTTCGTGCCGTCCCTCACGGGCCCCCTGCTGACCTTCCCCGGGATCGGTTACCCGCCGCCGTCCTGGTCGTGGAGCCTCGGCGTGGTCGTCGCGGGGCTGCGCGCCATCTTCGCCGGCCTCACGCTGTACTACGCGGTCCAGGGGCTCACGCAGGAAGACGCGCGCGTGCGCCTGCTTGTCGGCATGACCCTCGGCGTGGTCGGGGCGATCGTGTGGTCCGGCCTCTCCGCGTACGCCTCCGCGGTCGGAGGGATGTCTATGGATTCGCTCCTCCCCTTCCTCGCAGGCATCGTCGCCGGCCTCGGGACCTCGGCAATCTCCCTCGGGCTCTTCCTGGCGGTGTACCGCGAGATCCGGCGCGAGCTCCGGGCGGGTCCCCCCCTCGCGCCGTGAGCCCTATTCCCACTCGATCGTCGCCGGGGGCTTGTTCGAGATGTCGTAGACGACGCGGTTCACGCCCTTGACCTCGTTCGTGACCCGCGTGCTGATCCGGTCCAGGACCTCGTGGGGGATCCTGGAGTACGTGCCGCTCATGCCGTCGATGGACTCGACCGCGCGGACCGCGACCGTGTGCCCGTAGACGCGCAGGTCCCCGTGAACGCCGACGGTCTGCACGGCGAGCAGGGCCGCGAAGTACTGCCAGGGCAGGGACATCGTCCCCTTCTTCGCCGCGGCCTCGATCTCCTCCTCGACGATCGCGGACGCCTCTCGGGCCATGGTCACCCGCTCCGGCGTCACCTCGCCGATGACCCGCACGGCCAACGCCGGTCCTGGGAACGGCTGGCGCTCCGCCACGCGGACGCCCAGCTCGCGGGCAACCTT
>JAJYKG010000187.1 GCA_021788795.1 Thermoplasmata archaeon
ATCACGCTGGCCAGGTAGCCAGCGCCGAACCCGTTGTCGATGTTGACCACGGCCACGCCGGGGGAGCAGGCGTTCATCATCGCGAGCAGCGCCGCGAGCCCGTCGAAAGAGGCGCCATAGCCGACGGACGTGGGCACCGCGATCACGGGGACGTCCACCAGACCGGCGACGACGCTCGGGAGGGCGCCCTCCATCCCCGCGACGACGACCACGACCTTCGCCTTCTCCAAGAGGTCGCGGTGGTCCAAGACGCGGTGGATGCCCGCGACGCCGACGTCGTAGAGGCGCGTGACGCGGTTCCCGAGGACCTCCGCCGTGACCGCGGTCTCCTCGGCCACGGGGATGTCGCTCGTGCCCGCGGTGACCACGAGGACGTTGCCGCGGCGCGCCGGGGGCGCCTTCCCCGCCACGACGAGGCGCGCGCGCTCGTGGTACCTGACCGGCGTCCCGTCGAGGCCCGCCTTGATCTGTTCATAGACCTCCGGGGCCGCGCGCGTCGCCAGGGCGATGGACCGCGACTCCACCATGTGCTTCATGATGGCCACGATCTGCTCCGTCGTCTTGCCGGGGCAGTACACGGCCTCGGGGATGCCGCGGCGGATCGCGCGGTGCGTGTCGACCTTCGCGAACCCGAGGTCCTCGTACGGGAGGCCGCGGAGGGCGTCCATGGCCTCCTTCACCGTGACCTTGCCGTCCTTCAGGTCCCGCAGGAGGCGCTCGACGGCCGAACGGTCCATGGGCACCTCAGCGGACCTGCTCCCACTTCTCGAGCTCGAAGACCTTGCTCAGCGTGCTGCCCCGCTTGATCTCCTCGCGCACCCGGTTCTCGCGCTCGAGGACGTCCAGGGCGCGGTTCGCCATCTCGACGCCCAGCTCCTTCGGCACCACGATGACGCCGGACTCGTCGCCGATGATCCAGTCGCCCGTGCGGACGACCTGGCCGCCGCACTCGATCTCCTCGCCGATCGTCCCCTGGCCCTTCGGCTCGCCGGCATGGGGAGAGATGTTGCGGCTGAAGAGGGCGAAGTCCAGGTCCATGATCGCGTCGATGTCCCGTGCCGCGCCGTCGATGACGACGCCGGGCACGCCCTTCACGATGGCCGAGTTCGAGGCGAGCTCGCCCCAGATGCCCGTCGGCCCGCCGCCCACGTCGACCACGATGACGTCGCCGGGCCTCGCGCGGTCGATCGCCTCCACGGGTTTGGCCCAATCCCCGTCCGCCGTCTTCACGGTCAGGGCGCGCCCCACGAGCTTCGTGCCGTGCTTGATCCGCGGCACGATGCCCCGCATCACGCCGCGCTTCTGCATCGCGTCCGCGACGTTCGGCGTGCTCACCTTGCGGAAGGCGTCGAAGACGTCCGCCTCGGCGTACTTCTTGTACAGCCCGGTCCGGATGACCTTCTGCTCCCGGATCGCCTTCTTGATCGTCTTCGTGGCCTGGGTCACGTCCTCGGCCTTGATGATCGCGCCGCCGACGATGATGATCGAGGCGCCGGCCTTCACGGCCTGGGCGACCGTCTCCGAGTTCAGGCCCCCCGCCACGGCCACCGGGAGGTTGGACGCCTTGACCACCGCCTTCAGTTCCTCGAGGGGCGTGTGGGCGATCATCTGCTCGTCGATGGAGACGTGCATGTTCAGGTAGTCCACGCCGAGCTTCTCCAGCTCGACCGCGCGCTTGGGTTTGTCCTCCACGCGCATGAGGTCGATCATGATCTTCGCGCCGTACCGACGGGCCGCCTTCACGGCCTCCAGGATGGTGGCGTCGTCCGTCACGCCCATGATCGTGATCACGTCGGCCCCGGCCTTCGCGGCGATCTCGACCTCGAGGGCCCCGGTGTCCATCGTCTTCAGGTCCGCCACGATCGTCTTGTCGGGGAACGTCTTCTTCAGCTGCCGGACGATGTCCATGCCCTCGGACTTGATCAGCGGCGTCCCGGCCTCGAGCCAGTCCGCCCCGCCCGCCACGGCCTCCTTCGCGGCCTGGAGGGCGCGCTTCGCGTGCATGAAGTCGAGCGCCACGTGCAGGGTGGGTTCCACGGTCTCCCCCGCCGAATAACCCGCCTTCGCGATAAGAACGTTCCGAAGGACGGGGGGATGCGTCCTAGCCGGGGACCACCTGGATCGCCTGCGTCACGACGATGGACCGGGCGGAGGTGCAGTAGCCCACGGACCAGAAGACCGTGTGGGGGCCGGGGCCGAGCGCGACGTCCACGGTCCCGTTCTGCTGGGACCAGCTCGGGAGGAGGAGCGGGCACATGTACACGTTGGGCGGTTTCGAGACGGTGCCGTTCACGGCCTCGAGCCGCACGAAGTCCGACCCGTCGGTCGCGGTCCACGCGCCGACGAGCGTCCCGCCCGCCGCGCCGACGTCGACATGCGCGGTCCAGCTCGCCGCCTGGGCCGACGAGAACTCCATGCCCGCCGGGACGGGCAGCATGGTGGGCGGCGCCGCGGAGGATAGGATCAGGAACGCCCCGCCCACGGATGTGACCACCGCGACGGCCACGACGAGCACCAGGAGAGCACGGTTCCCCGGTTCCATGGGCCCGACACAGGGCGCACCGCCTTCATAGCCCTGCAGATTCTGTTCGGGGGAAGCCGCACCACGGCCGGGGCTCCGCCGTCGGGACGGGGGTCCGGGACGGGAGAGGGTCCGCAAGCCGGGCTAGGCCGGAGTCCCCTGCAGCGTCTGCGGGAGGACGATGCGCGACGCGCCGACGCAGAAGGTGTCCCCGTAGACCGAGTAGGGCCCCGCGGCGAGGACCGTGGAGAGGGACCCGGACTGCTCCGACCACGAGTGAAGGAGGGGGCACATGATCGGCCCCGGGGGCGGCGGGGGCTTCGACTCGGTGGCGTTCTCGAGGACGAGCCCCGCGTTCCCCCATCCGTCGTACGCGGTCCACGCGCCCTCCAGGGTCCCACCGCCGGGCCCGACGGTGAAGGGGGCGGCCCCGACCTCCATGACGGTCGGGGTGAACACGGACCCGGAGGCGACGGGCAAGGACGCCGCGGGCGCCGGGGGGGAGGAGGGACCAGCAGCACGAAGCTCCCGACCAGGGTCCGCACGGCGATGGCGACCATGACGACCCCCCAGGAGCGTTGCCTGCCGCTGCTTCACGAGGGGTGCACAGGGCTCCCCGCTCTCTTGGACCAGCGGATTCGGTTCGGCGCGCCCCGTTTCACGTCCGTATTCTCACTTCCGATACTCAGCGCGGGGCGCTCATATAGCCGCGGCCGGCTCGCGACTGCCGTCGATGCCGTCCAAGGAGCGCGAGGCAGGCAGCGAGCGCGAGCGGTGCGTGACGGGAATCCAGGGGCTCGACCACATCCTGAACGGCGGCATCCCCCGCGGCAACACGGTCCTCGTCTCCGGCAGCGTGGGCACGGGGAAGACGTCCATCTGCATCGAGTTCCTCGTCCGCGGCGCCCTGTACGGGGAAACCTCGCTCTACCTGAGCGTCACCGAGCCGACGGACAAGCTCCTCCGGAACGTGATCCCGTTCGACTTCTGGGACGACAAGCTCGTGAAGCAGGGCAAGCTCCAGTTCCTCGACCTGCCCCGGGTCTACGAGAAGCTCGGGGTCGACAAGGACGAGCTCAGCCTCGAGGAGAGCCGCCGCCTGGCGGACGCGATCGTCGGGCTGGTCGAGGAGGGCCACATCCGGCGCCTGGTCCTCGACTCCGGGACGTCCGTGGCGTACCGGATCAAGGAGGAGGAGCGCATCCGCGACTTCTTCCTGCGGCTCGGCCAGGCGCTGAGCGCGAAGGGCTGCACCTCCCTCCTCGTCGCGGAGGTCGCGCCGCAGGTCCCGGGCTACTCCCGCTTCGGCCTCGAGGAGGCCATCGCGGACGGGGTCATCGTCACGGGCAACCTGGAGCGCCGCGGAGACCTCCTGCGCACCCTGCAGGTCGTCAAGATGCGCGGCACGCAGCACAGCCGCGCGAAGTACGTGCTCGACCTCACGACGTCGGGCGTCCTGCTCGTCCCGCTCCTCAAGGGCGGCAGCGTGTCCGGGGGCGCGTGAGATGAGCGTCGCGAGCGAGGTGAGCGACCGCCTCCTCAAGCTTCCGGAAGCGTCGGCGGTCGCGCTGCGGCTCAAGGCGGACCAGTACTTCGACGCGATCCAGGGGATCGTGGACCTCTTCGCGACGAAGAAGGACCTGGACGTCATCTACATCACGACGACGATCCCGGCGCAAACGATCATCAACGCGCTGGAGGTCCTCGAGATCCCCCTGGACCACATCTGGTTCGTGGACTGCATCAGCCAGATCATGATGTCCACGGAGAAGCGGCACGAGCACGTGATTCCGGTCGAGAGCCCGACGATGCTCGAGAACATCATGCTCAAGGTCGAGTTCCTCCTGCGCAGGAACGAGGGGCGGAACGCCCTCGTCGTCCTGGACTCGATCAACTCCCTCGCGATCCACAACAACACGAAGATCCTGAGCGAGTTCCTGCACATCCTCGTGAACAACCTGCGCGCCCATGGCGCCTACACGACGATCTTCTCGATGCAGGAGTACGAGTCCGAGGAGATCCGGAACATGCTCGTCCTCGTGAGCGACGAGAGCGTCCAGGTGGCCGAGGGCTGACCGCGGCGCGGGTCGTCCGCCGAGACGCGGGTATTTAAGGCGGAAACGCAAAGAATC
>JAJYKG010000188.1 GCA_021788795.1 Thermoplasmata archaeon
AAATGAGACGGGGAGACAAAGGTCTAAAGCGCCGGCCCCGGATGGTTCGGCGTGGCCTCCGAGCTGCTCTCCGCGGCGGACATCGAGAAGTTCGGGTACTGCCCCCTGAGCTGGTGGCTGAGCCGCGGGATGGCGCCGGAGGAGGGGGCGGAGATCGTGGAGGGGGAGAAGAAGCACTCCGCGGTCTCGGAGGACCTGAAGGGGATCGAGGTCCATGAGACGCGGGCCCGGGAGGCCGAGGCGGCGGTCCTCTACTTCGCCATCGCGGCCACGATCATCGCGGTCGTCGGCGTGACCCTCGTCGTCGACCTCGTCCAGCAGATCGCCCAGCTCCTCGCCGCGGTCTACCTCATCTGGCTCCTGTCCTCCGTCTACTTCCTTTACCGCGCGGAGCACCTGTCCTCCGAGGAGGAACGCTTCCTGTCGGAGCGGGTCATCCTCGCGTGCGCGATGGCCGCGGCGGTGCTCGCCGTGGCCGCCGTCTCCATCCCCGGCTTCGTCAACTCGCTGCTCGCCAAGGCCTTCGTCGCCCTCGCGCTCGCCTGGCTCGTGGGGGCGAGCATGTTCCTCTACGGCTCCATGCGCTCCGCCGAACTCGCCCGGGCCACCCGCGCGAAGTACGAGATCGCCTCCGCGGCCCTCGTCTACGTGGACTCGGACCGCGAGCGGCCGAAACTGTTCGTCTCGAAGCGGTACGGCCTCTCCGGGCGGCCGGACGCCGTCCTGCTCGAGGGCGACGTGCACATCCCCGTCGAGGTCAAGACCGGGCGGACCCCCCGCGGGCCCCTCTTCTCCCACATCCTCCAGATCGCCTCGTACTGCCTCCTCATGGAGTAGGAGTACGGCAAGGCGCCGCCGTACGGCGTGATCCGCTACGGCGACGGGAGCCACGACATCGAGTACAACGACGACCTCAAGCGGCTCGTCCTCCAGAAGATGGGGGAGATGCGGGCCTGCATCGCGAAGGGGGAGGCCCACCGGAACCACAACCGGCCGGGGAAATGCCTCCACTGCTCCCGGCGGTCCGTGTGCCCGGAGCGGCTCGCCTAGCGGGCGCGGCCCTTCCCGTCCGGGCCGGCGCCGAGCTTCTCCGCGATGGACTCGACGCGGTCGCGGAGGTCGCGGACCTCCTGGCGCATCTTGAGCATCTCCTCCTCGAAGGGCGTGAAGGCCTGCCCGGCCATGATGCGGTGGCTGATGACCATCCCCAGGAAGACGGCGCCGATCAGGGCGAGGACCGCGAGCACGACGACGCCCAGGACGATCAGGAAGAAGGAGAACACGACGTTGCCCGGGTTGATCCACCCCACGTACACGCCGAACCAGATCGCGACGAGGACGCCGACGATGAGGAGCCAGAGCAGGGTCCAGCGCGAGAGCTTCACGCCAGCATCCCCCGCCGCGGCACGGCCCAACGGAAGTCGTCCGGCGGCACGACCCTCTGGGGCGCCGCGTCCTGGACGTCGGGGAAGTTGAACACCATCGTCAGATGCCCCGTGCTGGTCGCGTCCAGCGACATCGTCACGTTGAACTCGAAATAGGTCTGCTGCTGGTCCACGAGCCGCACGTGGATCCACAGGACCGTGGAGTTCTCCGGGGCCGGGACGTAGAGCTCGGCCGTGTACGTGTCATTCTGCGCGAACCACCCGAGGCTCGTGCTCGTGCCGTTCGGGTTCTCCCGGGACACGTTCAGGGTGATGTTGTCGTACAGGTAGGCCTGCACGGCGCCCGTCACGCCCACGACGAGCGTGCTCCCGGCGTGCGTCATGGCGACGAGGAGGACCGGTGCGGAGCTGAGCTCCGAGGGGTGGCCGAGGAGCGTGGGGGTCGCCAGGATGAGGACCACGAGCACGATGATCGTGCCGAACATCCCCGCGCGGATCGTCACGTCGCGGTCCACAGGCGCAGCGATGGGGGCGTGCGTAGATAAACGTTGGGCGGCCCCCGGCGGAGACGGGCGTTCAGGCCTCGTCCGGGCCGAGCTTGAGGAAGGTCGCCACACCGAAGAGGGCCGCGGCGACGACGGCCGCGAGGAAGTGCGTCGCGGCCTGCTGGGACGAGCCGCCCGTGAAGTAATCGAGGAACGCGAGGGAGAGGGAGGACGTGCTGAACATCCCCGACGCGGCCCAGAGGAACTTGCGGACCTGCGCGACGAGGGTCGGCGCGGGCTCGAGGAGGGGCTCGGCGTTCCGCGCCTCGGCCACGGTCGTCGTCGCCATCGGGCCGTCGACGCGGGCCCATGAGGTATAGGGATGGCGAGGCTGGAATCAAGTCCGGTTTCCGAGAACGATTCTCAGGGTCGAGAACGGCAGACAGGTCCGAGCTTCAAAAGAAAAGTGGGTGGCTCGTTGGCCACCCAGTTGGGGGGGAGGTAATCGTGACATCTCGGCGTGTGGCAGCGTCACCCTCCGGCGGCATCCATCCCTTCTGACCCTTCCTACTTCTGGAGGAACTCCTTTTTGAACGAGTCCATCTCGGCGAGCGACTTCTCGGCTTCCTGGATCCTCTTCAGTTTGTCCGTGACGAGCTCCACGCGGGCGTACACGAGGTCGCGGATCGCGGCGCGCACGGCCTCGGACCGGCTCGGGAAGTCGTCGACCTCGACGAGGAAGTCGAGCGCCTTCAGGTACCGCTTCGGCAGACGCAGCGTGATCTTCTCCGTGTCATCCTTCATGGGGACCGTCAGCGTGCGTGGGTCGAGTTGACCTCGTTCGACCGACGCTTGTCCGGCGAAACGGTGGCATGATATATAAAGGCTCCCTGAATTTTATCACGCGAAGGAACTTCGTTTCCACTGGAGCCGGGGCGAGGCGGGTCCCGCCGCGTGCGCGGCAGCGGTCGCGGGGACGCGGCCGGGCGTCCTCGGTACTGACCCGACAAAATCGACGAATCGTTAAAGTCCGCAGGGACCTTGGCTCGCCCACCATGTACGATGCCGAGGACACCGTCTTCCTGCTCCCAGGTCCCGTCAAGATGCACCCGCGCGTGCTCCGCGCGATGTCGGCGCCCGCGCTCAACCACCGCGGCCCTGAGTTCAAGGACCTGCTGACCGAGCTACGCGAGCTCGTGCAGTACCTGTTCGGCACGAAGGGCGACGTTGCGATCCTCTCCGGGTCCGGGACGGCGGGCCTCGAGTCCGCGGTCTCCGGGCTCCTCCATAAGCCGGACAAGGTCCTCAACCTGGTGAACGGCAAGTTCAGCGAGCGCTTCGGCGAACTCTGCGGCGTCTTCGCCACGCCGAAACCCCTCCTGTTCGAGTGGGGCCGGGCCGTGGACCCCCAGCGGGTCGCCGCGGCCCTGGAGGAGGACCCGTCCATCAAGGCGGTCACGGTCTGCTGGAACGAGACCTCCACGGGGCTGACGAACCCGATCGCGGACATCGCGAAGGTCGTGAAGAAGCACGACAAGCTCCTCCTCGTGGACGGCATCACCGCGGTCGGCGGCCTGGAGAACCACATGGAGGAATGGGGGATCGACGCCCTCGTCGTGGGCTCGCAGAAGTGCATCGCGGCGCCGGCGGGGCTCGCCGCGGTCGCGCTCTCCAAGCGTGCGACCGAGTCGCTGCACTCGGAGACCTCGTTCTACACGAACCTGAAGGCGCACGTCGAGGGCCTCGCGAAGCAGGACACGCCCTTCACCCCCGCGGTCCCGCTCTTCCTGGCCCTGCGCGAGGCGCTCCGGCTCCTCAAGGAGGAGGGTCTCGAGAACCGCGTGGTCCGCACGCGGAAGCTGGCCGAGGCCGCCCGGGCCGCCTACGAAGCGATGGACGTGGACCTCTTCCCCGACGCCCGGTTCGCGTCGAACACGGTGACCGCGGTGCGCTACCCGCCCGGGATCGACGACGCGAAGTTCCGCAAGATCCTCCGGGAGCAGTACCACGTCATCCTGGCGGGGGGCCAGAGCCAGCTCAAGGGCAAGATCTTCCGCATCGGTCACATGGGGATCTGCTCGTTCCCCGACCTAGCCGCCGGCTTCACCGGGATCGAGGGCACCCTCGCCGCGATGGGCCACAAGTTCGAGCGGGGCGCCGGCGTAGCCGAGGTCGCGCGGCGCGCGTGAGCGCTTGCGCTTCACCGGGCCCTGGTCGAAGGTCTCCTCGAGCCGCGCCGCGGGCTCGCCCTCCGTCCCGGGCGAGGCGAGCTCGATCTGCGCCCACAGCCGGCCGTCCTCGAACTGGATGCGCGCGGAGCGGAGGCGCGACCGGAAGTGCCGGATGCGGTGCCCCGGCGAGGACGTGGTCACGCGGGTCGCGGCGATGACCCCCAGGTCCTCGAGCTCGCGGAGCCTGCGGTAGCAGGCGACGATGGGGATGCCGAACCGCCGGCTGAGGTCGAAGGCCGTGCATTCCCCTTCCTGCGTGGCGGTGAGGATCCGGAACGCGTAGCGGTCGAGGAGGTGCCCGTCGGCCGCGTAGTGGAGGACCGACCAGCCGTCCCAGAGGGCGACCCAGACGTCGCCCCGTGCGTCGACGCACATCCCGTCGGGAGCACCCGGGCCCTCGGGGAGCTCCGCGAACGGACGCCGGCGCGAGATCGTGCCCTGCCTTCGATCGAAGTCGAACACGTCGACGCGCCGAGCGGCGCTGTCGATCAGGTACATCAGCGA
>JAJYKG010000189.1 GCA_021788795.1 Thermoplasmata archaeon
CAACATGAAGTTCTGCCCGGAGTGCGGCAAGCCCGTCGCGCCGGCGTGAGCGCGCGAGACGCGAACCCGGGTGGGATCTCGGTCCCATCTGGACCTTCTCCCTTTCTCCTGTCTCCCGGCGGAGCCCTCGGCCTCGTGCCCGACGCCTCCGGGCCGCTGGGAGTCCCATCTGTAATATCCCGGAACAACTTCCTGGGAGGAACGCGATACAGACGCATGGGGAGGCTGACACGGGAGGCGATCGTGGAACTCGCCGGGAGGGCGTCCTCCCCTCGGCGGGAAGCCTCGATCTACGCGCTCTCGAGGATCTACGGGGTCTCGGACCGGTGGGTCCGGGAGCTCCGACGGCGGTTCCTCGCCGGCGAGGCGTTGCCGGGCCTGGGCCGCGTGGGGCGTCCTCCGCGGACGATCACGGCGGAGGAACGGGCCTTCATCCTGCGGGCCGAGGACGAGGAGCGGCTCAATCCGGTGACCCTGGAGAAGGCGATCGAGCGGCGGCATGGGATTCATATCCCCCACGACCGTCTCTGGCGCGTCCTGAAGGAGGACGGACGCGTGGCCGACTCACCGGCGAAGCAGCGACGGCGGGCGTGGGTGCGGTTCGAGCGACGCTTCTCGAACTCGTTGTGGCAGATGGACTTCACCCTCCTCCGTCCGGGAACGTGGCTCCTCGTGATCCTGGACGACGCCTCGCGCCTCGTCGTCGGCACCGCGGTCACGCGTCGTCCGACCGCGGAGCTCGTCTGGGCCACGTTCCTCCAGGCCGCGCGGACGTACGGCTTCCCGCGGCAGGTCCTCACGGACCACGGGACGCAGTTCACGAAGGAGCCCTACGAGGCCCTCGGGTTCTTCGACCGCAAGCTTCGGGAGCTGCGGAAGGACGCCGTTCGCGTGGCGCACGTCCACGGACGCGTGAAGCATCCTCAGACGGGCGGCAAGGTCGAACGGGTCAATGGCACGATCAAGGCGTCCCTCCGACGTCGTCGGAAGGACGGCACGCTCCTCTTCTCCGGCGTGGACGACGTCCTGCAGTGGTACAACACGCGTCGGCCGCACATGTCCCTGGACTTCGACCGGGCGGAGACGCCCCTCGAGGCGTTCGAACGGAAGCTCCGGCCGAAGGAGCGGGACGCGTGGAGGCGGCGGAAATGAGGTCTCGCGGCACCTGGGGACGCACGCGTGGCTCCTCCAAGGAACTAATTTCGGGATACAACACGTCGCCATCCAGCGGGGACGGCCTAGGGAGGCGGCGCCTCGGGCGGCGGTCCCTCACCGGTGGGCGCGCGCCTCCTCCTTGTCGGCCGCAGCCGTGCGAGGCGGCCCCGCTGCCGCGCCCACCACGCCTCCACGCGGGGATAGGTGCCCGGGTTCTCCTCGACCCAGAACAGGAACGCGAGAACGGTGAAGAAGCCCGCGAGGACGATGAGGCCGTAGAAGGGCCACCGCGGGATCGGCTCCTGCACGCCGAACGAGGAGTCGGGCAGGACGCCGTCGACGCCGAGGATCGTGAGGTTCAGGTCGCCACGGCACGAGGGCGGGTTGCACGGCGTCGTGTACGTCGCGTTCTGCGCGAGGTCCCAGGTGGTCTTGCTGAAGTAGCCGAGGGACGCCATGCGGAACGATTCCATCGTGCCGTTCACAACCCCGTCGAACGTGAGCCACGTCCGCAGGAAGTACGTCGCGGGGGAGAAGACCGAGCCGTACGGCATGAGGTTCGCATCCGAGGAGGTCAGGATCGTGAAGGAGAGGTTCGTCACGCTTCCCGGCGCCACGGAGGAGACGTTCCACCACCAGTCCCGGCCGCCGGTCTGCGCGATGCGCGGGTACGGATAGGTCCAGCTCGAGTCCACGGGCACGGACGCGTCCACGGTCGCGTACCGGTAGATGCTCACGTTCAGGGAGACGTTGTACATCGTCATCCCCGGCGGGTACGTAGAGCGGAACGCGAAGTCGAAGTCCCCGCTCTGGCCCGGGACGAGCTGCGGCGTCGACGTGACGTTGATCAGCTGGTTGACGACGCCCACCGCGCCGAAGTCCTCGGCCGCGCGCACCGGGGCCGTCACTGCGGGCACCGCGAGCAGCAGGAGGAGGGCGACGACCAGGGCGAGCGCCCGCATGGTGGGGCGCCAAGCGGGAGGGACCTCATATAGGTATCGCGGTGAGCGTCTGAGGGAAAGGGAGATGAGCGGCGCGGCCCTTCGTCGCGCGATGCGCGTCGTGGTGGTCCCCGCGCCGCGGGCGGAGGAGGTGCGGCAGGAGCTCCACCGCCTCGGCCTCGTCGACCGAAGCCTGCGGATGGCGAAGCGCGGGGGCAACGTGCTCATCCCCGTGACCGCGGACCCGCCCCGCGCCCTTTTGGGGGGAGGCCTGCACCTCGAGGACGCGGACGGGCTCGCCGCGAGGACCGCTGCCCGGGATCCTCGGCGGGAACTGGAGGCGCGCCTGCGGCGGTACCGCGTGCCGCGGGAGCTCGCCCCGACGAAGTGGGAACGTCTCGGAGACGTCATCGTGGTCCGGCTCCCCGAGGCCGCACGAGACTACGGGGACCGGATCGGGTTCGCCTTCGCGGAGACGTTCGACGTGCGCGCGGTGGTCGAGGACCTTTCCGGGGTGCACGGCGTCTTCCGCACCCCGGAGGTCCGCATCCTCTGGGGCCGCGGCCTGGAGGTCGAGCACCTCGAGGGCAGCGTCCGTTACCGCTTCGACGTGGCCAAGATCATGTTCTCCTCGGGCAACCTGCCCGAGCGGACCTCGATCGCAGGGAAGGTCCGCGACGGGGACGTGGTCGTCGACCTCTTCGCGGGGATCGGTTACTTCTCCCTGCCGATCGCGTTGTACGCCCACCCCGCTCGGGTGTACGCGTGCGAGCTGAACCCGGTGGCCTTCTACTACCTCGAAGAGAATGTGCGGCGGAACCGCGCTGCGGGCGTCCTCCCGCTCCTGGGCGACTGCCGCGCGACCGCACCCCGCGGCGTCGCCGATGTCGTGATCATGGGCCACTTCTCCGCGGCCGACTACCTGGACGTGGCGTTCGAGTGTCTCCGCGGCTCGGGCCTGGTCCTCTACCACGAGCTATGCCCCAAGGAGCAGTTCCCCCAGGCGCCCGTCGCCCGTCTGACCGAGGGCGCGAGGAAGCGCTGGTTCGACGTGGAGTCCGTGCACTCGCGCATCGTCAAGTCGTACGCGCCCGGCATCGTCCACGCGATCCTCGAGGCGCGCGTCCGCCGCCGACCGAGGGCGCCCCTCGCCCCTTAACCCGGGCCCGCTGCCTTCTGCGGCTACGTATTCTACTTGCGGCATCTCCTTTAGGGAGGGGGCTGCAAGCGAGGGGGGGTGCGGTCACCGCACCCGGCGACAGACCGACACAGGAGTGCGATGCCATGGCAACGTTGAAGGGGACCAAGACGCTCGAGAACCTCAAGACCGCCTTCGCGGGCGAGGCGCAGGCGAACCGGCGATACCTCTACTTCTCCCGCAAGGCGGACGAGGAAGGATATCCGGAGGTTGCGACGCTGTTCAAAGGGATCGCGGAGGGCGAGACGGCCCATGCCTTCCACCACTTCGACTCGATGAAGGAGATGGGTGATCCTGTGACGGGCGCCAGCGTGGCGAACGTGAAGGACATGCTCGCGTCCTCCGTGAAGGGCGAGACCTACGAATACACGGAGATGTACCCGACCTTCGCGAAGGTGGCCCGCGAGGAGGGCTTCGAGGAGATCGCGAAGTACTTCGACGTCCTGACGAAGGCGGAGCACGCCCACGCGAACAAGTTCGGCGAGGCCCTCAAGACGCTCCCGTAGGCGACGGAACGACCCCCTCTTCGATGTCTGCAACGAAAGGGCTTTCTAGGGGACGCCCTAGGGGTACCCCGGTGCATCCATGTACTGCCCCCAGTGCGGCTCCGCGTTGCCCGAGGGGGCCACCTACTGCACGCAGTGTGCCGCGGTGGTCAACCCGGTGGACCATGTCGTGAAGACGATCGGCCGCGTGACGAAGGACGTCCTGAATACGACCGGGCAGGCGCTCGACCGGGCCGCCAAGGCCATCGAGCCGACGGTCGACCGGACGACGAAGGCGATCCGCCCCGCGATCGAGCAGACCTCCCGGGCGCTCAAGCCCGCGGCGGACAAGGTCCTCAAGGTCACGAAGGAGGCCGCGGACAAGACTGCGAGGGCCGTGACGCCGGCGGCGGAGAAGGCCGCGAAGGTGACCCGCGAAGCCGCCGACAAGGCGGCCAAGGCCGTGACCCCCGCGGTGGAAAAGGTCGCCGGGGCGACGGAGCGCGCGGCGAGGAACCTGAAGGAGAAGGCGCAGCGCAAGTCGTAGGATGCGGCCGGCCGCGTCACCGCATCGTGGAGCTGGCGTAGAGCCGCAGGTACGGCGCCAGCGCCTCGACGAGGCGCGACTCCGCCTTGCTCAGGTGCTCCTGCAGGGTGGACTCCGAGACCTCTTCCGCATGAGCGAGGGTCTCCAGGGACGAGCGTTTCGGGATGGCGAAATAGCCGTGCTCGATC
>JAJYKG010000190.1 GCA_021788795.1 Thermoplasmata archaeon
GCTCCCGCAAGCGGTCAAGGACCAGCTCGAGAAGAACGGCGACGCGGTCCGCGAGAAGTTCGAGAAGGCCGGCCGCGCGCTGGGCGAGCTCGAGCTCAAGGCCCGGGACGCGGTGCGGGCGCAGCAGGACCAGGCCGTCCACTTCGCGATCGACCATCTCCTCGGCAGCCTGACCGCGTCGTTCAAGGACGTCCCGGCCGTGCCCGAGTACCTCGCGGCCCTGCGGGACGACATCCTCGAGCATGCGCCGGCGTTCGCCGAGCCGCAGCCCGAGGCCCCGGGGGACGGGAAGGACCCGGTGGACCCCGAGGTCAGGGCCTCGCTGCTCCGCCGCTATGAGGTCAACGTGATCGTCGACAACGCGGAAACGAAGGGCGCACCGATCGTCTACGAGCCCAACCCGACGTACAACCACCTCTTCGGCCGCGTCCAGAACGAGGCGCGGATGGGCGTCCTCTCCACGGACTTCACCCTGATCAAGGGAGGCGCGATCCACCGCGCGAACGGCGGGTACCTGATCGTCCGGATCGACGAGCTCGCGAAGAACCCCGCCTCCTACGACGGCCTCAAGCGGGCCCTCCAGGGCGGCGCGATCCGCATCGAGGAGACGGGCGAGCGGCTCGGGATGTCGAGCACGAAGAGCCTGACGCCGGAGCCGATCCCGCTCGACGTCAAGGTCGTCGTGATCGGCGATCCCTCGACGTACCAGCTCCTGTACACCGCCGACCCGGACTTCCCTCCCCTGTTCAAGGTCAAGGCCCAGTTCGACGAGACGATCCCGCGCAACGCAGCGAACGTGGACGTGTACGGACGGTTCCTCCACACCCTGTGCAACGCGGAGGGCCTCCACCATCTCGACTCGCGCGCGGTGGCCAAGGTCGTGGAGCAAGGCTCGCGCCTCGCGGAGGACCAGGCCAAGCTGTCCACGCGCTTCTCCGAGATCGCCGACGTCGTGCGGGAGGCGGACTTCTACGCGGGCCAGGAGAAGGCCCCCGTGATCACGGACAAGCACATCGTCCACGCGCTGCAGGAGAAGGTCTACCGGTCCAACCTGGCGGACGAGAAAGAGAAGGAGATGGTCGCGCGCGGCGTCCTCCTCATCGACACGGTCGGGGCGAAGGTCGGTCAGGTGAACGGGCTCGCGGTCCTCAGCCTCGGCGACTTCGAGTTCGGCCAGCCCTCGCGGATCACGGCGAGCATCGCCCTCGGGCGCGAGGGCGTCATGGACATCGAACGCGAGTCCAAGCTCGGTGGCCAGATCCACACGAAGGGCGTGCTCATCCTCTCGGGGTTCCTCGCGGCCCGCTACGCGCGCGACCGGCCCCTGAGCCTCGCCTGCCGCCTCGTCTTCGAGCAGAGCTACGGCGGCGTGGACGGGGACAGCGCCTCGAGCACGGAGCTGTACGCGATCCTGTCGGCCCTCTCCGGGGTCCCCATCCGCCAGAACCTCGCGGTCACCGGGTCGGTGAACCAGAAGGGCGAGGTCCAGGCCATCGGGGGCGCCAACGAGAAGATCGAGGGTTTCTACCACGTCTGCAAGGCGAAGGGCCTGAGGGGCGACGAGGGCGTCATGCTCCCCGCGAGCAACGTGCAGCACCTCATGCTCGACGAGGAGGTCGTCGAGGCGGTCCGTTCCGGGACGTTCCACATCTACGCGGTCTCGACGATTGACGAGGGCATCGAGGTCCTCACCGGCGTCAAGGCCGGCGCGGCGCTGCCCGGCGGCGGTTTCGAGGCGGGGTCCATCAACGACCTCGTGAGCCGGCGCCTCGCCGAGATGGCCGAGACCCTCTCCCGGTACCCCGCGGCGGGCTCTGCGCCCGCGGGGACGCGGTAGCGCGGGCGGGCGGTCCCCGGAGTGCGCCTGCCGCCGATGTCGTGTTCCGGTCTTCGGCGCTCCTTAAGTTGTTCGATAACCGCCAACCAAGGTTCTTAAGCCGGGACACGATCGCCCTCCGATGCTCGGGGGGATGAGGGGTCCCAGCCGGACGTCGTTGCTCCTTCTGCTGCTCGCAGGGCTCCTCCTCGTGACGGGGATCGCCTCCGCGTCCCTCATCACCTACTATGGCGCATCGGGTGGCTCCTCCCCTGCCCTCCTCCTGGTGGGCGCGGGCCCGATGTCCATCTTCGCCGTCCTCCTCGTCGTCCTGGCCCTGAGCCGCCCGGAGGGCGTCGAGGAGGTCTTCCTCGTCCACGACAGCGGCCTGCTCCTCGTCCACTTCTCCAAGACCGTCCGCCCGGAGAAGGACCGGGACATCGTCGTGGGCATGCTCACCGCGGTTCAGGGCTTCATCCGCGACGCCTTCGCGATGGGAGCGCCCAGCGACCTCCGGATGCTGGACTTCGGCGAACGCCGCATCCTCATCGTGAAGGGGTCCCACAGCTACCTGGCGCTCGTCGTGCGCGGCCGCGTGCCTCTCGGGCTCCCGGGACGGATGCGCCGCAGCCTCGGGCACCTGGAGGAACGGTACCGCGCGGCGATCGAGCGGTGGAACGGCAGCGTGGAGAGCCTGGCCGGGGCGGACGACCTGCTGCTCGAGGGCCTCCTGGGGGACGAGTTGCGGCAGATCGTGTCCCAGGTCCGTCTCGCCTTCGCCAAGCTCGTCCGCCTGCTCACCATGCAGCGCGTCCGCGCGGATGCGAAGGACCCGGCCGGGAGGACGACGCGGACGGACCCGTGCGCCTCCGCCCGGAAGCTCATGGAGCGGCCCGAGATCGAGTCCTTCAAGGAGGACTACCGGGAGATCATGCGGACGATGCTCCAGGAGATCAGCGACGGCCGCCTCACGCTCGCGGGCTTCGGCAACCTCTACGTGACCATGGCCCTGCAGAAGACCCCGCGGTCGAGCGCGGTCGACTGGTGGGAACTCATGCTCCGCACCGTCCGCGAGGTCCTGCGGACGTGGCCATGGGACCCGGAGGCCGAGGCGTGGGTCATGCCCGCGGCCGTCGCGCCGGCCCCCGTGCCTGTCCCCGCTCCGGTCCGAGCCCCGGCGCCGCGCCCGCAGGGCGCGGGCGGTCCGGCGAACGCGCCCGTCGCCGCGGCGGAGTATCCCTCGGATTCCGGGTGAAGCCGCCCTCCCCGACCGAGGAAGAGGGGGTGGCGCCGCTCCAAGGTGCTCCCGGGACCCAGGGGTCCCGTCCTCGACTCGATTCAGGCGGCGCTCCAAAGTGGACGGGTCAGACGGGGGAGGGAAAGAAAAGGTGAGAAGGGTTCAAGGAAAGCCGCGTTCCGGGACGATGGGCTCGCGTCAGGGGGCATCACCACGCCTTGACGGAGCGGCGCTCCGACCCGAAGATCCGCGGGATCGAGTCGATGTCGTCCCTCGGGACCATCGGGGCGAGCGCCTGGTGTCGCCGGAAGAGTTCCAGCTCGAGGACACCGGGCAACTTCTCACCTCCTTCTTCCTGGTTCGCACTCGTGCAGACCCCGTCGTCGGGGCCGGGTAAGCGGGAGCGGTCGTGACGCGGGTCATGGGATCCCGTCCCTGGGTAGGGACGCATCCTCCCTGGGTGCTGGGGTTATTTGAGGGTTTGTCAGGCGTCCTACCGAAAGGACAAAACCCCAGGGGTAGGCCCTGCGGAAGCCTCATATGGTTGTCCAAAACCGGCCACCCGTTCTCCGGTAGCCCCCCAACGGGGGCGGTGGCCGCGCCCGCCTCCCCGGGTCAGCGGGAGGCCGCCGCGGCCGTCGTCGCCTTCGCCGCGGGCGCACGGGCGTCCTCGTCCTCGCCGACATGCTCGAGCATCGCCTCGAGCTGGATGCGGACGAAATCCATGTCGCCCACCCAGAGGCCCTGGAGCTTGTCCGCCACGAGGACACCGTCGCGGTAGAAGGAGTTCAGGATGAAGACCTCCTCGTCGCTCGGGAAGACGTAGCTGTGGGCGAGCCGCGTCCGCGGCATGGGGCGGTCGGGGAAGCGGAAGGCCACGCGGACGTTGCGGCCCAGGAGGCCGCCGACCTCGGGCAGATCCACCTTGTTCCCCTCGTTGAGGACGACGCGCACGACGCGTCGCGAGCGGCTCAGGGCGTCGAACAGGAGGCGCAGGATCTCCGGGGCCACGGCGAACGGGCAGACGCAGAGGATCTGGTTCGGGCTCGAGAGCACGATCTCGCGGAGCTTGCGGCCGATGCTCTCCGCGCCCTTGTAGATCCACAGGTCGCCGTCCGTCTCGCGGCCTCGCGGGGCACTTGGCTCGTGGAGCTGGGATACAAGGTCCGCCGCCGCGGCCAGGTCGTCCTGGCGGCCCTGCCTCGCCTCCTCCGCGACGATCCGCGGGGCGCGGGCGCGGTAGCGGTTCGGCCGCTCCTGGGAGACCTCGATCCAGCCCTTGCCTTGGAGGGACTGGAGGATGCGGTAGACCGCGGGGTACTGGACGTCCAGGAGGGCGCTGATCTGCTGGGCGGTCGACACGCCGTGGTCCAGAAGGGCCAGGTAGGCCCGCGACTCCTTCCCCGTGAGCCCGAGGGCCTCGAGGGCCTTCGTCGCTTCCTCGCCGCGCATCCTCCCGC
>JAJYKG010000191.1 GCA_021788795.1 Thermoplasmata archaeon
CCGCATCGGGGCGCAAGACAGCACCGGCAACACGTTGCTCTCGCCCGTCTACAACTTCACGGTCTCGTCACCCTGAGCCGCGGCGACTGGGGTCGCGTTGAGGAAGTGCGCGACCTCTCGGGAAGGAGAGGACGAGGTCCGCGGCGCGAACTCCGTCGGAAGGCAGCGCTGGTAGCGCTGGGCCAGGAACCGCCCCTCGAGCAGGACGATCGCCGCGCGATCGCGCTCGCTGCGGATCGGGCGTCCCGCGGCCTGGAGGACCTTGTTGACCGCCGGGAAGACGTACGCGTAGTCGTAGCCCTTCGCGAAGCCGAACTTGCGCTGGTAGTACTCCTTGAGGGACTCCACCTCGAGGTTCGGCGGGCTCAAAGGCAGCCCCACGACCACGACGGCCTGGAGCAGGTTGCCCTCGTAGTCCACGCCTTCGCTCAGCGAGCCGCCCTGGACCCCCAGGAGGACTGCTCCTCCCTCGCCGCGGGCGAGCCGCAGGGCCTCGAGCGCGCCGTCGCGCTTCGCCTTGTCCCACGTTGAGTGCTCGACGAGAATCTTCTTCGCGAGCCGCGCCCGCCGCACACGCTCCTCGGCCTCCTGGAGCAGCTCGTAGGAAGGGAAGAACGCGGCGACGTTGCCCTTTGCGACCCCGGCGATCGCGACGACCTCGCGCGCGATCAGGTTGTGCATCTCCTCGGACCGCTTCGCGTACAACGTCGTCGTGAGGGGGTGGACGAGGAGGAGCCGGTTCTCCCGCGGGAACGGCGACCCGTACGCGCGGATCCAGCGGCGGTCCGCCGGGATGCCCAGGAGGTCCGCGTACATCTCCGCCGGGTGCAGGGTCCCCGACATGAGGACGCTCGCGTGGACGCGGGCGAAGATGGGCGCGCTCACGATGCTCGGGTCCATGAGGCGGATGACGAACTTGCCCTCGCTCCCCGGCGTCACGAGGCGCAGGATGCCCTCGTCCTGGTCCCGCCAGCGACGGAGGAAGGTCTCGAGCTCGGGGAGGGACGTGGACAGGCCGCGTCTCACGCCCTCCTCCGCGGCGTGGGCGACCATCTCGACCAGGTCCGTGTAGGTGACCTTGTGGCCGAGGCCGTGCCGCAGCCCGCGCTCGACCGCGTCGATGAACTCCTCCTTCCGGGCGACGCGCTCCCGCGGCAGGCCCAGGAGGAACTTCTCGAGGGACTTCGCGACGCCGTGGAGCTGGTGGGCCGCCTCCGGCTCGAGGTCGCGGGACTCCTTGATCGCCCGGTAGACGTCCGTCAGGGAGAGGTCCCCGCCCAGGTGCGCGCGGATCCGGTCCGGGAGGTTGTGGGCCTCGTCCACGATGAGGATGAGGTCCTCGAGGCCCTTCCCGAGCCGCTCGAGGGTCCAGTCGAGGATGTCGCTGAACACGTAGTTGTAGTCGCAGACGACGACCTTCGCGAGTTCCGCGGCGTCCATGGCGACCTTGTGCGGGCAGACGTGGCACGA
Organism: Thermoplasmata archaeon; assembly: GCA_021788795.1. Lineage (GTDB taxonomy): Archaea > Thermoplasmatota > Thermoplasmata > RBG-16-68-12 > RBG-16-68-12 > RBG-16-68-12. The sequence goes on from JAJYKG010000191.1 coordinate 1,471, forward strand.
GCGGCCCGCCTGGATGAGCTCCTGCACGTGCAGCGCCCTCTGGAGGACGGCCGTCACGACGACGGAGTCGTCGCGGTTGTAGAACGTGCACGCGTGGGTCCGGACCTTGAGCTCGCAGAACTCGTGGAACGCGCGGCCGTACTCCGGGCGGTTGGGCTGGAGGCACATGTCCTGCTTCGAGATGACGTCCACCGCGGGGACCCGTGCACCCTTCGCCTCGAGCCGCTTGAGCGTCTCGATCGCGATCCGGTGCTGGCTCTGCCGCGCCGTGAGGAAGAGGACCGTCCTGCCCGTCTCCAGGGCGACGCCGAGGGAGGCCACGAGGGCCACCGCGGTCTTCCCGATCCCCGTCGGGGCGTGCGCGAGGAGGTGCTTGCCCTCAGCCAGGGCGCGCTTCGCGTCCGCGAGGAACTCCGCCTGGCCCGAACGCACGCGGTCGAAGGGCCAGGGCACCCGCTCCGCGGGCGAGGGTCGCACCTCCGGAATCGCGATCTGCTCCATCCGCTGCCTCAGGGCCGCGAAGGCTCCCCACGGGCCCGGGATATGAAGGGGTATCGGGGAGAGGGAGGTGAAAGTGAGAATCGGCCCTCGCGTGGAGAATCCTCCAGGCATGAGCATGCTCCGTGGGTTTCCAGGCAGGGGAGTTGACATGTCCCGCGAACCGCCCTCTGGGAGCGTCACCGGAACCCCGTCCCGGAACGGGAAGGCTCGAGGCGGCCGCCTCCGGGTCATCCTGGCGGTGATCGTCGTCTGCATCGTTCTGCTCGTGGTTGACGCGTACTACGAGTTCGCTCGCCCGCAAGCCTGGCCATCCGAGATCGTGGTCAAGGGCTCCGTCGCGGTGTCGCCGGGCACTACGCCGTTGGAGGTGGCATTCTATGGGGAGGGCCGGCAATATACATCGCAGGTCAGCAACGAAACGTATTCGGTCGAACTCCCGAACCGTCAGACCTACAACGTCACCGAGTACGTAGTGACGTCGGCCACCGGTAGGGAGGGTACGTGCGATCTGGGCCAGTTGAGCCTGAACACCCCGATGGGGACCTACCTCTACAACCTCAAAGGCTGCTGACCCGGCCTTGCGTGCCGGCGAGTCCCTGCGCACAGCCCTGACAGACGCTCCCCGCGTCGAAGCGGCCCGACGTAGGTCCCAGACGGCCAAAGCCGAACCGGGGGCACATTCTCGATGTCCGGATGCGTGCATCTCGGAACGCGCACGACAAAGTACGCGTTTGGACCCCCCGCCATCGAACCCACCGGCTTCGAGAGACCCCATTCGTCTTCGGCAGTCCGCTACGCAGGGAGCCCGGGACACCCAACGGGGAGTGAGGGACTCCGAAATCGAGGGGATGCCCCGGGCAGCCCACCGCAAGCCGCTAGTAGCCGTCCGGCGTCGAAGGCGGCGGCGATAGCATGGTGAGCGTGGCCTTGTTTGCGGGCATCGGGATCCTGGTCGTCGTGATCGCGGTCTACGTCTTCATCTACGTCCGGGCTCGCCGTCGCGGGATCCAGCAGGGCGCGACGCGCATCGCCCGCTGCAGCGAGGGGCACCTGTTCACGTCGACGGTGATCCCCGGCGCCAGCATCCGGACCGTGCGCCTCGGTTCCAAGCGGTACCAGCACTGCCCCGTCGGCAACCACTGGAGCCTCGTGAGCTGGGTGGACCCGAGCACTCTCACGCCCGAGCAGCGGACGGCCGCGGCCGCCGCCCGGGACAGCCGCATCCCCTGAGCGCGCCTCCCGCGACCGGGACGACCGCACCCCAGCCCGTCGGGGCCGGCGGAGGCGCGGGTTTATGTCCCGCCGGCCGCTCCGGAGGGGCGCATGGCATCTGCGCGGCGCGCCCGCACGCGGTCGGAGGACCGCGAGCTCCAGCTCCTCGAGGCGGCCCGGTCCGTCCTCGCCCGGCGGTACCGGCCGCGATGGCACTCTGTCGGCGCGGCGATCCGCGGAGCCTCCGGCCGCATCTACACCGCGGTCAACCTGAACGCGCGCTACGTCGGCCGCGTGGACGTGTGCGCGGAGGCGATCGCCCTCGGCATGGCGGTTGCCGCCGGCGAGAAGGGCTTGGAGGCAATCGTGGCCGTGCAGCGCGGGAGCCGGGGATCGAGGAGCCCGCGCGGCCGCATCGTCCCTCCTTGCGGCGTCTGCCGCGAGATGTTCAACGACTACGCGCCCGAGATGACCGTCCTTCTCCCGGGGCCGAAAGGCACGGTGGTCCGCAAGCGGGCCGAGGAGCTCCTCCCGGACCGCTACGTGGACCCGTGAGGCGACGGGGGCTGCCGCGGCTTCGGCCGGTGCCGGTCGTCGTCCCCGGACGCGCCCGTGGGCTGTCTGCGCTCCTGGGCCGCCTTCGCGGGTGCGGGGGCCTCCGCGGGGGCGGGTCCGAACGAGAAGCACGCGATGCCCGCGACGGTCAGCGCGAAGGCGGAGACGATGGCCGCGTCCAGGACGTAGCCGAGCGGCTTCATCACCTCCGTGTATGGCGGCGCGAAGTTGTTCAAGTAGAACGCGGAGTTCTCCGACCCGGTCACGAAGAGCATGAGCACGAGACCGAGCGCGATGCCCCCAAAGAAGAGCCGGAGGCCCCAGTCTTCCCGATTCGCCATGGCCGCTTCCCCTGTCGACTGTCTTTCCGGCCGGAACCGGGATTTGAACCCTTTGGGACATGCCTGGGAATCGGCTCGCGCGGCCCGCCCGCGCGACGCCGGCGTCCGCCGCGGATAACCGGGGGGAGTCCCTTAAGTACGGTCACGCGGGTTCGCGGCCGTGGCCCGCCGGTGCGGCGTCTGTGGCCTCGAGTCCGTGGACGCGGTCTGCCCGCGCTGCAACACGATCCTCCTCCGCGACCGGGCCGTCTGCCCGAAGTGCGGGAAGCGGTTCGACGGCTGGATCGCCCTGTGCGACGCGTGCGGCGCGTCCCTCGGCCCGGAGCCGCCGGCGCCCGCGGACGAGGAGGCCGTGCGCGTCCTCGCGTCCGTCCCCGGCATCTCCGAGGACGCGGCCCGGGGCCTCGTCGCCAA
>JAJYKG010000192.1 GCA_021788795.1 Thermoplasmata archaeon
GAACGATGCGGGTCCGGCCTTGACCGAAGAGGGGCGGCGGGACGTCTGGCCCCTCCGGCTCCTGGAGGAGGACGAGCCCGACGTGATCTTCCGAGGGTGCACGGGCCTCTCGAAGGTCGCGGGGCTCGTGGCCGCCCGACTCCCCGTGCCGCTCGGCGATCCTCAGGCGGCGGCGCTGCGGATGGCGGAATCGCCTGCCCTCAGCGAGCTCAAGCACCGCCACAGGACCTACTCCAGACCCTCGAGGAAATCCGGGAAGGTCCCCGGAGCTACGTTGCTGAACCGAACCCCGAGCGGGTTCCGGGGGCGCGTGCGAGGGGGCGCACGAAAGGGAACATTCCCGTCGGAACTGCTTCGTCTCCTGCGACGCCTGCCGGACGATCGCCGTGGACAGCTGGGACGCCCGGCGGAAGCGGAGGAGCGAGGGCATCACGTGTCTCGACACGAGGACGATCTGACAGACGTCCTTCGGCGGACGCGGCGGTCTCGTTCCGCGGCCTCGGATCGACGGACCTCGGCGCCGTCAGACGTCACGCATGATTCCTCGACTCGGGCCGCCTGGGCCGGGTCGGACCCCAAAGGTCCAAGTCCTCGCGGCGTCTCGAGAAGGGCCATGCTGCACCTCTCGGACCGGGACGACCACGCGTTCTGCGGCGCGAAGGACGGGGACCGGACCTTCGAGTACGAGCGCATCGACTGCCCGGACTGCCTCCGCAGAATCCGAGAGGCCGAACGGCAGGACCGGCGGGACGGGAGTGGCGGGGGCTGAGTCCGGGGCGCGCCTCCGCGGCCCGCAGGCGTCCGCCGTCGCGACCACCAGGGGGCGCGGGTCCTGCCTCCGGAGCCGGTGCAGGCCCGATCCCTCGTCCGTGCGGTACACGGCCGCGAGGTCCCGCGCGCCGTCCGACGGTCTCGAAGGTCGCGTCCATAGCCTTAAGGCGGCGCATCCCCTGGGACCCGGCGATGACGGGAAAGGGAAGGAAGGGCTCGAGGAACCCCGAGCGCGGCCAAGCGAAGAGCCGGAAGTGGAAGCGCCGGAAGCTGCGCCGGGATCGGGCACGGGCGGCGGAAGGCCGCGTGAAATGAGACGGCCGAGGACTCCGCAGGCTCGGAGGACGCCGCCGCTTCGTCGCCACGGCCGGCCTCGCGTGAGGCGGTCCCGCCTCCCGGGACGGGGTGGCGTCCCGGTCCGGACGCGGGACGCGCATCCGGCGCTCGGCTTGGGCATCGGGGTCCTCGCGCTCGGCGCGGTCCGTCGGATCCCCACGGCGGGCCGTCCGAGGCCGCGAGAACGCGGGAGCGTTGGCCGAACCCTTAAGTGGTCTCCCTCCCGTCTCGGTTGGAGAGCATGTCGCGGTTCGGGGAGATGCTGGCCGGATACGGCACGATGTCCAACGAGGAGCGGCAGCAGCTGTTGCGGCAGCTCGAGGACGACGGCGTGTTCGGTTTCCCGGTCTTGTTCCATGCGGCGCGGCTGACCTATGGGGTCGAAGAGTACCGCGACTCGCCGCTCCCGGCCCGGCTCCGGGGGCTGCAGGAGCTCCGGGAAGACACGATCAGTCGCAGGGAGGTCCTCTCGGAGGACCAGAAGGAGATGACCCGCGCGGGCCACGCGGGACAGCCCAGCCCTGAACGATCGGAGGAGGGGCTCCGCCGGGTCGACCGGCACATCGCGGACCTGGACGCGATCCTCGAGTTCATCGACGAGGGCATCCAGAAGCTCGAGCGCGAGCGGCCCTAGGCGGTCCCCGGAGCGGGTGGGGCTCGCCGTGCGAACGGCAGCGGGACGGGCGCAGGGGGGCCGCTCGACGCAACCCTCATGGGCTCCCTCGGAATGGGGATGGACGGCCGGGCCGAACGGAGGGTCACGGGAGGACCATGCGCATCATCCGCGAATCGTTCGCCCTGCTCGGCGTCTTCTTCGTGGTCGCCGGGATCCTCCTGATCCAGTACGGCCAAAGCCACGGCATCGGCGCCGCGCTCCCGTTCGGGCTGATTTACGCGGTCGCCGGTGCCGGGATGATCGCCTTCAGCTTTGTTCCGAGGGATCTTCGGTAAGCGAGGCCCGCCGCGGAGGCCCATTTCTCGGGAGCCTCCACCCGGCGGCTCGATCTCCGGACCGGCTCGACCCGGGAGGATTTCGGGCCACCGAAACCCCGAGGCAGGGCCGCGATTCCCTGGAGAGACGGACGGGCAAGCCCGCGGCCGTTCCTCGTTCGAACCCGTTAGTGGGTGCTCCTTTTCGGTTTACCTAAGTATAAGTGCATGGGCCCACTAGAGCACCTGAGTGAGACACATGACCACGGACCTGAACGGTGAGAGCATCATCCTCCTCAAGGTGATGCCAGGACAAGTTGAGAGAACATTGAAGACGATTCGCGAGCAGCCCCATGTCACGAAGGCGGAGGCGGTCCTCGGACGGCACGATGTGGCCGTCGCGGCCAGCTTCAAGACCACGGACGAGCTCCAGCAGTTCGCGGCCCGCGTCCAGGGGATGGACAGCGTCCGCGGATTCCGTTCGTACCCGGGCCTCCAGAACTGGAAGAGCTCGGAGAAGAACGGCCACCCGGCGAGCGCGTATCTCCTCATCCGCAGCTCCGACCCGGCTCGCGCGACGAGCGAGCTGAGCAAGCTCGCCGGCGTCGAGTCGGTCATCGGGACGACCGGGGATCTGGACGTCATCGCGCGCATCGGCGCGGAGAGCCAGACCAGCCTGGTCTCCACGATCGTGAAGCAGGTCCACAGCGTGCCCGGCGTGAAGTACACCGAGACGCTGCCGACCTCCGCGCAGTTCTGAACAACTTCATGGGAAGACACCCGAACGACCGGATCCGAATCCGGTCACCTTTCGTTTTTCGTCCGCACGCGAAGAACCTTCCACGGGCTTGAGGAGGAGCTCCTCCATGCCGTGTGGACAGGAATGGACCTGGCGCATGCGGGGCGCGCGGTCCTTCCGGTCCTCCATCACCAGCCCGAAGCGCCTCGGGTGGACCTCGTCCCGGAATCCCTCGCGGAAGTCGATCACCCGTCTCGCGTCCCCCGTCCGCACGATGACCACGCCCCGGACCAGGCGCACGTACGGGATCGTGTCGAGCGGCCCTTTCCTCCGGCACACGCACCTCCCGCCGTGGCTCGATGTCGCGGCGAGACGCCTCGGACGGATCCCCGACGACTCGGGAGGCGAAAAGGCTATGTGTTCGATTCATCATACATATGTACGGATAGGTGGACATATGACCGCTACTTCGGACAATCCGCTGGGCCGTCCTTGGACCGACATCCTCGGAGCCCCGGCCCGGCTCGCCGTCGCGAGGCTCCTCGTCCGCCTCCCCGACAAGGAGTTCACGGGGCGGGAAATCGCGAGACTTCTCGGCGTCAGCCCCTCCACCGCCCTCCAAGCGCTCGGGATCCTCGTCGCGCAGGGGCTCGCGCTCCGGAGGACGATCGGGCGGGCCCACGTGTTCCAGGCGAACCGCGAATCCTACCTGTTCGGCCTGCTGGGAGACCTCCTCCGCTCCGAGGACCGGGTCCGCGAGGAGATGCTCGAGAGGGCCCGCGCGGCCCTCGGGAAGGGGGCCCTCTCCCTCGTCCTCTTCGGGAGCCACGCCCGCGGGACCGCGGGCCCCTCCAGCGACCTCGACCTCCTCGTCGTCACGGAGGATCCGGAGGCGATGGAGGAGCGGTTGGACGAACTCGAGGCCCTCTTCCTCCGGCGATATGGGCTGCACGTCGACGCCAAGGTCCTGACCCCACGGGAGCTGCGGGCCCGGGCGTCCCTCCCGTACCTCCGGGCCGCACGGGCCGAGGGACTTGTCGTCGGAGGCCGGCCCCTGGACGAGGTGATCGGCCGTGACGCCTAAGACGCGCTTCGTGCCGAGGACGAACTTCGGCAACTACCTCCGCAAGTCGGACGAGTTCCTCCGGTCGGCCCGAACCGCCGTGGACCGGCGGGACTGGGATGCGGCCGTGTCGCATGCCATCCATGCGGCTCTCTGCGCCTCCGACGCCCTGACCGTATTCTACTCCGGGAGCCGATCCGCGGGGGAGAGCCACGAAGAAACCCTCCGGCAGCTCACGGGGCTTCGCATGGACCGCGGGGAACTCGACCGGAACCTCGCGCACCTGCGAGCCCTCCTCCAGCTGAAGACCACCGCGGAGTACGAGGACCGCCTGCTCGGCGAACGGGAGGCGTCGTCGAGCCTCCAGCACGCGGAGCGCTTCCGCGCATGGGCGAACGCGAAGCTGCGGGCGAGCGACTGAACCCGACCGTGCTGCAACCCCGTCACGCTCGCGGGGTCTCGCGATCCTCCCGGGTCAGCTCCACACGTCGCAGGTGCACCTCGGCTCCGCAGGCCTCGAGGAAGTCGACGACGCGCTCCGCGTCCTCCGTCCTCCCGATCACCACGCCCCGGACCAGGCGCACGTGGGGGATCTCGTGGAGCAGCCCCTCCGTCCAGACCAGGTACGTCCCGCCGTGGAGATCG
>JAJYKG010000193.1 GCA_021788795.1 Thermoplasmata archaeon
GCCGGTGACATCGAGGAAGAGGTTGCGGCTGTCCGGCGTGAGCTGCGTCGTGACGCCGTTGATGATCGGCGGGAACGAGAGGACCGTGCCCTTGCGGTCCACGATGACGGGGAAGACCTCCTTGCCCTCGAGGATCGAGGCATACTCAATGCCCTTCTCGTGCCTTGCGAGGATCTCCGCGAGGTCCATCTCCTCGGCGAGGCCGAGGGGGACGAAACGAACGTCGTGCGGGTGGACGGCCTTGTAGGTGAACGGCGGCTCGACGCGGTCCAGGTCGTGGATGCCGATGGCGACCTTCCGGCGCTTGCGGCCCGTCGTCGTGTGCAGCCGCTCCTGGAGGTCCATGAGGGACTTCACCATCCGGTCGTCCATCTCGACGCCGCGGACGACGCCGCCGACGGCAAACGGTCGCACGCGTTCGACACTGCGGTCGACGAGGAAGTCGACGCGAGAGGGCGACACGCCATAGCGGGGGAGGCCAACCTCGAGCCCGAGGTACCCCCGGAGGCCGCGGGCAATCCCCTCGACGGAGTAGAGGTCGGGGCGGTTGGGGAAGATGTCGAAGGTCATGACGTCGCCCGCCACGCCCTCGGGGCCGGAACCCAGGTACGTGATCCGGTCGATGGCCTCCTCAAGGGTGAGGCGCTTCCCGAGGAGGTCGATGAGGTCCTCGTAGGGAACGTCGACGTTGGTCAAGGCAGGCGCGGAACAAGCCCCGCGCCTAAGAACGTTTCGAAGGAGCCAGGCAGGAACACCGAGACAAAGGGAAAGGGGGAAGGGCGAGACCGTCAGTGCACGACGGCCGTCGCCTTCCCTGCGGCGGACTTCGCGATGGCCGCGACGGCGGCGCCGATGCCGCCTCCGCCGGCCGCTCCCGCCGACCCGCCCGCGAGGGCGTTCTGGACGGCGCTGACCACGGCGTAGCCGTGGACTTGCGTGGGGATGTGCGCGAGGGCGGTCGCCAGGCCGGTCGGGTCCCCGTGGACCGCGGACACGGCCCCGAGGGCGACGCCACCCAGGGCGGCACCCGCCGCGGCTGCGGCTGCGATGGAGATCATGGTGTTCGACCTCGAGGATGTTTTGGACGGCCTAATCTTAAAGAGTTATGGTACGCCGGTCGAAAGGCGATCCGGGCGCTCGGGCAGGGGCCCCGGGGGCACGGGCGATTCGCCAACGGTCCGAGGACCCGCTAGCGTTCTGACGGAACCTTCAAGTGCCCCAGAGCAATCCGCTCGATATGGAGGAGATCGACGAGACGGACCGCGAAATCCTCGACGTCCTCATGCAGGATGCCTCGCGGAGCATCGCGGAGATCGCGCGGGAGCTCGACATGCCGCGGCCGACGGTCCAGTACCGCGTGCAGAAGATGCGGGAACGCGGGGTGATCCGCGCCATCAAGGCGATCCCGGACTACGGCAAGCTGGGGAAGCCCGTCACCGCCTTCATCCTCGTGAACTTCCTCCCCAACCCGGACGTGTCTCAGAGGGAACTCGCGGAGAAGATCGCGAAGCTCGCCGGCGTGCACGAGGTCCACGTAATCTCGGGCGAGTGGGACCTCCTCCTGAAGGTTCGGGCGGCGTCCATGGAGGAGCTCGGCCGCATGGTCATCGACAAGCTCCGGGCGATGAAGGGCGTGGGGCACACGATGACCTGCGCCTCTTTTACGCCGGTCAAGGAGTGACCTCGGTCGCCGAGGAAGACCCGACCGAGTTGTTATCAGGATTCTAAAACTGTACAACAAACCGCTTAGGCCCCCCTAAAGCCTCCCTCGTCCAAGAATCGGGGGACCGCTCAATGCGATTCGCTGGAACTGGAAGCTCGGGCCATGCTGGTGGTGTGATCCTTCTCTTGGCCGCGGTCGTTCTCGCCATGGCCTTCGTCGCGTCCTCGGCCACGACCGCCCCGGGCCCCGTGCGTGTGGCGCCCGCCGTGGCGGGTAGTGTGGCGGCGGCCGCCGCGCCCCAGCCGCGCAACCTGACGCTCTACATGCACAATAGCACGCTCGCCAAGGACGTCAACGGCATCTCGACGCCATACGTCTTCGATACGCTCCAGAGCTTCGGCCAGAACAACACGATCACGAACCTCCAGCAGGTCGTCGAGGACTGGTACCTCTACCCGACCCTGGCGGGCGACCTGGTGGTGAACGGCTCGATCACGATGGACGCCTTCGTGAGCGTCGAGGGCACCGCGCCCTCCCTGCAGTCGCAGACTCTGACCGTGTACCAGATCAACGCCTCAGGCGTGCAGACCACCGTGGCCGCGACGACCGCCGGGTCCGTCCCTTGGTTCAACACGCCGCACGACCTCGTGATCACCATCCCGGGCGTCCACTACACGTTCCCGGCGGGCTCCTCGATCCGCGTCCTCCTCAGCGTCCAGCTGGGCACGCGCACCGGGTCGCTGTGGTACAACAGTTCCTGGGTGCCCACCCACCTCATCCTCCAGTCGGACAGCTTCGCGCAGGTCCACGACCTCGCGTTCCTGGACTCCACGGGGGTGCCGCGGCAGAGCTTCGACCCTCTGGCCGCCAACACGACCATCCGCATCCAGGCCACCGTGACGGACCCCCTCGGCGGCTACGACATCCACTGGGTGAACCTCACCCTCGTCCAGCCGGGCGGAGCCGTCGTCCTGAACGACGTTCCCATGGCGCAGATCTCGGGCACTCCGATCTCGTACGCTTCCCTGTATCAGGTCTCCTGGAACTACACGGGCGCGGCGACGGGGCGGTACAACGCGACCGCGGGCGTCGTGGACCAGAGCGGGTTCTACCACTTCGAGTCGGCATACACCACCGCAGGCTTCCTCGACACGATGGATTCGTTCTTCTATGTCGGCGGCCTGCCCGTGTACGTCAATGTGGAGGCCGTGGACTCCAAGTCCGTGGGCCTCGCGGGCGCGCAGATCACGCTCGTCAGCGGGGGCGTCGCCGTCGATGTGGAGACCTCGAACTCCGCTGCCGTCGCGAACTTCACGATGGCGAAGGGGCAGTACACGTTCCGGGTCTCCTGGCAGGGTATCTCCGTGGGCTCGATCGACTACAACGCCTCGGCGAACGTCTCCGAGGACAGCCCGGTCCTGGTCACGACGAGCGTCTACTACCCGGTGTTCGAGGCACAGGACGCGAACGGCCAGGCCCTCGCGGATGCGTCCATCCTGTTCCTGCACCCGAACGGCTCGAAGCTCGGGCCGTACAAGACGAACGCGACGGGTGACGTCCAGCTGAGCCAGGTGCCCGCCGGGACGTACGGACTCGAGGTCTCCTGGCGCGGCGTGGACGTGTTCACCGGGACGGAGAGCGTCAACTCGAACTCCGTGATCGCGTTCGAGACCGCGGTGTACGAGCTCACGGTCACCGCGAAGGGGGGAAACGGCCAGGTGCTCCCCGGCACCTTCGTGAGCGTGGTCGACTCCACGGGACTCGTCTTCGACGCGGGGGTCACGGGCAGCGACGGCAGCGTCGTGCTGCGCCTCCCCGCGGGGAACTACACGATTGACGCGCGCTACATCACGTCAGAGCTCGGCACCCTCTACGACTCCGGCGTGCGGACGCAATCCGTGGGCCTGACGAGCTCGACCTCGGCCACGATCACGTTCTCGGACTTCCCGATCCCGTTCACGGGCACGCTCGCGTTCCTGTTCGGGATCATGTACGGCGTGACCGTGGTCGTCCTCTTGGTCGCATTCTACGTCATGTGGCGCCGCGGAACGCGCGGGAAGTCTTTGAAGACGCCGGAGCCGACGCAGACCCCCGAGACGAAAGAGTAGGCCTCGAACGGCCCCCACGGGAAGCGTCCCGCGGCGGGCCCTTTCCCTTTCGTCGGCCTGAGGAGGTTCCCCGACGAGCCGCCCGCTTCGGTCCGGCCTTCGGGCTGCGACACGGCCGTCTCACGAGGAGGTCGCGAAAATACGGGCCAGAGGAGGAAGGCCCGGCGGGATCCGGGGCCGTTCCCCCCTAGGCCAACGGAAGGTGACGTGCGCGCGGCAAAACGAGCTTCCGGAACTGGGGCTCCGTGCGCGTCACCTCCCGGCTATGGATAGCAGAGCGCGACGAGAAAGCCGCGGACTCCACATAAAGCTTATCGCGAACGCGGAAACTGAGCGTTCTGATAAGATTGCGGGCGACCATCCCGCGCCCCGCCGGCGGTCCGCCCACGCGCGCGTCGGAACGTTCATGTATCGCGGGCCGAATCCGAAGGGGACGCGCGTCGGCGCGCGAGGCAGACACGACGATGGACGGGACGACGGACCGGCGCGGGGACTCGGAGTCGAGCGCACGCTCGGCCCGTGCCTTTGCGCCTTTTGCCGCGCCTCGTCCGTTCCCGCAGCCTCGGGCCGGCGCCGGCTCGCTGTGACCCCGCGTGGATGCGGGTGTCACAACGGGGTGTTGCGCATGGACGGACAAACGACCATCGGCATCGCTGGCGTGGGCAAGATGGGCGAAGCGCTC
>JAJYKG010000194.1 GCA_021788795.1 Thermoplasmata archaeon
CTCCGAGGCCCGACACGTACGCGTCGTCCGCGGTCCACACGATCCCCGCGCGGCCGGCGTGCTTCACGCCGCGCGTCTGGACGGGGCGTTCCGCGCCGGAGTCCGGGTGGACGGCCACCGCCCGTCCTTCGCCGTCCAGTCGGATCTCGGCCTCGAATCGCTCCGCGTCCACACGGCGCAGGCCCCTCAGGTCCTTGGGCTTGTAGCGCCGCGTCTCCCCGGTGACCAGGTCCCGGAGCTCGACGAAGGGGCGCAGGGCAACGACCTCCGCGAGCGCCCCCTTGTGGCCCACGACCTCGCCCACCCCGAACGCCGGGAGGCGGACGAGCGCGGTCACGCGGTACAGCTCCTTCCCCTCTCTCTGTCCGTACAGCTTCGGCGAGGACGAGACCGTGCCGCCCAAGGCGTCCGCCACCTCCTTCGCGAGACGCGTGCCGAGGGCGTTCGTGCTCACGTAGAAGTCGAGGCCGCCGTGGACCTCCTCCGTGCGGGAGACGAAGCCCCCGCCCTCGCCGCGGCGGCGCTCGACGCGCGACAGGACAAGGGCCCGCACCGCGCGCATCTCCCGCGGCGTGAGGTCGCGGTCCTCCGCGCGCACCTGGAGGATGCCCTCGTAGTACCGCCCGGCCTGCTTCGCGCACGTGTCGCAGACGGACGGCTTGATTCGCAGACGGACGTGGAAGTCCTGGACCTGCCGCAGGTCCTCGAAGCGACCCGCGGCCTTCACGGTGAGGAGGTAGTTGTTCGCGTCCTCCTCGCGAGCGACGTGGGTGAACGTCACGTGCTCGAACGGCGGGAGGGCGCGGACCTTCTCGCGGAGGAGCTGGGGGATCGCCAGGTCCAGGTCGACGCGGGACCACCCTGACCGGAAGTGGAAGGCGCCGCACTGTGCGCACCGAGGCACGTCGAGGTTCGCGGGGGGCTCGACGAGCGGGTGCTTCTTCGCGAAGCAGGAGGCGCAGACGCCCTGGTACACGGGGCCCTCGGCCCCGCACTCGACGCAGAACATGGCCCGCGGTTCGAAGCGGCGCGCCGCTACTTAAGGGATGGCCACGGGCCCGCGCACCCGCGATAGCGGAAGGGAAGCCCATAAGTATCCGGGCCGGCGTCGGCCCCCCGTCCCATGCCCCGCTTGAAGTCCTGGTGGCGCACAAAAAGGATCTGCCATCGCGACGCCGTCGTCCTCGCCAGCCTGTCGTCTGCGCTCCTCCTGGTCGGCCAGATCCCCTATCAGCAGAAGCTCTACCAGGAGTACCTCCGCCCCATCGCGGGCGACCCGCTCGCGGTGTTCTTCAACGTGGTCCTCCTCTTCCTTGCCTACATGAGCTACTTCGCCGGCATCCTCGTGCTCGTGGGGGGCGTGAACTTCCTGTGGGGCCGCGTGAACCGCGGGCGCTTCCTCCTCTCGCTGGGCGTCGGGCTCAGCCTCATCGGCCTGCTCAACCGGCTCGCCCTCTCCGTGCTGACGACCGGGTCCCCCCTCGCCGCGGTCGAGTACTTCACGACCAGCCTGGTCGGGCTCGGGCTGCTCACGGGGTTCGCCAGCTACGCCCTCATGCACGAGTACGCGCTCATGCTGAAGAAGCACGCGAAGAGCATGTGGAGGCAGTGGCGGCGCTCCCGGCGGCCGAAGCCCGCGCGCCGGCGGAGCCGCGGCTCCGCGGCCGGGCGCTCCTGAGGCCCGCCGCCGCGTTCACGCCGCGAGGCCGGCGATCGCCCACGCGATGGCCGCGACGATCCCGAGGGCCGCGAGGACGACGGCGATCCCGATGGCCCACTCCCCCGCGGTCGGCGGCTCGGGGACGGGCGGCTGCTCCGGAAGCGCGTAGGCCAGGTGGTCCGGCTCGGGGTGCGGCGCTTCGGGCTCCGCGTGCATCGGGACCGCGAAGCGCGAGGGCCGGAAAAACCTTCGCAGCCGCGCGGCTCACCCCATCATGATGACGTACTGCGCGTGGGGCACGCCGCCGATCCAGAGGATGCCGTCGTCGCTCACGTAGCCGCCCTTCTTCGCCGCCTCGATCGTCTCCTTGCCGACGAAGTTCCCGATCGTCGCCAGGCGCAGGTGGGCGAGGAGCCCCTCCTCCGTCACCCGGTCGCCCTCGTAGAACGGACCCACCTCGATCTTGAACTTGCCCTCGCGGAAGGTCTTCCCGAGGAGGTCCTCGTCCGCCGCGGCGACGAGGGTCTCCTTCCCCTGGCTGTAGACCTTCATCCGGATGGGCATGGGGTGCCGGCATCGGATTCGCGGGCGCCCCTAAAGGACTTTGCTACAGCCTCTCGACGAGCTTGTACTTGTTCTTCGCCGGGCTGTAGATCTCCCCTTCCTGGGACCACCGCTTGAGCCACGAGTCGACCTTGGCGGGCGGGATGCCGCGCTCCTGCGCGAGGCGGACGATGTCCTCGTAGTCCGCCACGCCCTCCGGGCCGGCGAGCTCGTTGATGATGTCGCGCAGGGAGATGATCTGCTCGCGCTGGGACTGGCTGATGCCCGTCTGGATGATGTCGATGTCGAACTTGCCCTCTTCGCCGGCGACCTTGCCCATCCAGTACTCGACGATGCGCACGGCGCGGTCCGCGTCGTCAATGGTGACCTCGTTGCTCAGCCGCAGGCGGGCGCTCGCCTCGGAGAGGCGGATGATGGCCTCGAGCTGCCGCGGCGTGATGGGGACGCTGGAGCCGGCCGCCTCGCCGGTCTTGCGGATGTCGAGATACTTCTTCTCGATCGCGGCCATGGCCTCGTCCGTCATGATGGGATAGATCCGCTTCGCGTAGGCGACGTACTTCCGGAGGAAGTCGGGGTTGAAGTGCGGGGTGTATGGTTCCTCGAGAGACTGGGTCTCCTGCGTCGCGAGACCCGATTCCCTCCGTTTGATCATCTCTCCCACTTGATGGCCCTTGAGGACATGTTCCGCGAGCTCACGGTCCCTCTCGCCCTGCGGACGATCGATCATGGAGAAAATAATGTCAAAACGACTGAGCAACGCCGGGGGCAGGTCGATTTGTTCGGAGATGTATTTGTGTTCGTCGAACCGGCCGAACTTCGGGTTCGCCGCGGCAAGGACGGCGCACCGGGACTGCAGCACCGCCGTGATGCCCGCTTTCGCGACACTGATCCGCTGCTGCTCCATGGCCTCGTGGATCGCGGAGCGGTCCTGGGGGTTCATCTTCTCGATTTCGTCGATGCACGCAAGGCCGAGATCCGCGAGGACGAGCGCGCCGGCTTCGAGGGTCCACCGCCCTTCACCGAATTCATCCCGGACCGCCGCGGCCGTGTTGTGGACCAGAATCCCGTTCGCAACGAACGCGTGGGCGTCCTTCACCGTGAGATCGTACACGGTGGGCTCATCGTTCGAAGGGCGGACCTGGACCGCTTTGACGGGTTCCCAGCGGACGTCCGCCGACGCGAGAATGCGGAGGAATTCGAGCCGGGCCGGCACCTTCGCGATTCGGGCGAGGTAGGGCCGGACGGTCGCCTCGATCTCGGCCGCGGTGGCTTCGTCGAACGGGGCGAGCTGCTGGCCGATCCGTTCGAGGATCCGCACCGGGATTCCGGGATTCCGGCGGCTCTTTCGATAGAGCGCATCATGAATCCGTCCCGCAGGGAGGCCCAGGGCGCGCGCGAAGCTGACCCCATTCCGGCCCGAGCTGCGGACGGCCTCGCGGATGGCCTGCCGAAGGGCGCCTCGGACGCGCACCCTGGGGCCATGGCACTCCTGGGACGCGTACGCCGACGAAAGGTGCTCGATGAGCTGCAACAGGAATTCGCGGCTCGTCGCCTCCGCGGCCCCTTCCACGGCCCGGCCCCCACCTTCTCGCTCTCCGTAGGCAGCCGCATAGCTGAGGCCGAGGACCCTCCGGATTTCACGCAGGTGCGGCCCCGCACCGTGGATGAGGTTGAGGTTGGAGTGGGGCGCCCGTGCCGTCACCGTCTCCAGGATTTCATGCTTGCGCGGGTGACGGAATCCAATGGCCTCCCGGAATCGGAGGAGCGAATCGGAGTCGCTGACATCGAGGACATACTGGTCATGCCGGCTGATGATCGGGGATCCGTCGAGTCGCAGGGTCCTTCGACCGGCCACGCGGCGGACGCGGAGGCGAGCGTGGATCCCGAATCGCAGGAGAGCCATCTGGACGCCCTTCGCAAGAGCGTGGCTGGTCGTCGTCAGCGAGAGGCAGTTACCTCCCGACCCGCGCACTCGGATGGTGCCGTCCGTGTCGTACAGGCCGCCGAGGTACGCAGCGAGGTCCGAGCGAGGACCATTCAGGAAGGTGGGTGGGAGCTCCAGGCGGGTGGACTTGGGCGAGGTTGGCACGCCCAAGCGGGCCAGAATCCCCCCCACGAGCGCGCTGCTGAAGCGAAGGGTCGCGGAGCGCAGGCGGGTTTGGGGCGTCGCGTCCAATTGAGCCTGGAAGAGCCGGGCCGTGAGTTTGCGGTACCCTTGG
>JAJYKG010000195.1 GCA_021788795.1 Thermoplasmata archaeon
GTTCCCCCTCGCCGGCCCGCTCGACGGCATCGTCGTCCAGGACTCGGACGCGGTCAATCTCACGGGGAACCTCGTCCGCCACCACCGCACCGGGGTCTCCCTCGCCTCGTCCGGGAACGTGAGCCTCGTCGGCAACGTGCTCGAGCTCGATGTGGTGGGGGTGAGCGCGTCCGCGTCGCGGGACCTGCTCATCCTCGACAACCAGATTCCCCGGGACTTCACGGGCCTGGTCCTCGCCGGGGTCACGAACGCCACGGTCGCGCAGAACGCCTTCCTCGCGGCCGTGACGCAGGGCGCGAATGTGACCGCCTCCTCCGGCGTCCGCGTCTACCACAACGACTTCGCGGGCAGTCGGAACAACGCGTACGACGGGAACGGCACCGCGGACGCCTGGGACGACGGCTACCCCGCGGGCGGGAACTTCTGGGGGAACTACCGCGGCGTGGACGCCTGCTCGGGTCCGCACCAGAACAACTGCACGGGCCCGGACGGCATCGGCGACACGCCCTACCTGTTCGACGTGAACGCGGTGGACCAATACCCCCTCATGACGCCGCCGGTGGCCGCGGACGTCCCCCCGGACGCGCTGTTCCTCGTCTTCCCGACGGCCGGGAGCGTCCTGTCGCCCTTCGCGGTGAGCGCGAACCTCTCCTCGGACTATGCGTACCCACTCCCCTCCCTAGAGGTGCGGTGGTCCTGGGACGCGAACGGTTCGTGGACCGCCTGGACCACGGCCAAGTACGCCGTCCACCGGTACGACGCCCCCGGGACGCACACGATCGCCCTCGAGGTCGCCGACCCCGTCGGGCTCACGGACAACTGGACCTGGACGGTCACCGTGGCGCCGAAGCCGGACTATCTCCCGCCCGCGATCGACGAGATTCCGCCCGTCTCCGCGGACGTGGGCGTTCCCATTCCCATCGTCGCGAACATCACCGACCCCAGCGGCATCCGGAACGTCACCCTTTTGTACCGCGGCGTGGACGGCGGCCCGTTCCGCGCGGTCCCCATGACGGCGCCGATCGGCGGCAACTTCACCGGGACGATCCCCGCGCAGCCCCATGCCGGGACGGTGGAGTACGTGCTCTACGCGAACGACTCCTGGGAGAACGTGGCCCGCGCCCCGTTGGGCGGCTACTCCTCCTTCGTGATCGTCGACCCGACGCTGCGCCTCCTCCTGGCCTTCGGCGTGCCTGCGGCGATCGTGGTCGTGGGGCTCGTCGCCGGCGTCGCCTTCTGGATGCGGAGGCGGAAGGAGCGGAAGCGTCCGCCGCTCCCGATGCCGGACGAGCCCTTCGCTCCGCCCGGGAACCCTTAAATAGCCCCCGCCCTTTCGAGCGGCTCACCCATGCCGGCGGAGAAGAAGTCCCGGGCCGCGGCCCGCAAGATCAAGGACAAGTGGAAGGCGAAGGTCTGGTACAACCTCCTCGCCCCCGAGATGTTCAACAAGCAGCTCCTCGGCGAGACGCCGACGGACACCCCGGACAAGCTCGTGGGCCGGATCACCGAGGTCACGGTGCAGGACCTCACGGGCGACTTCAGCAAGATGCACATCAAGCTCCTCTTCAAGGTGAACCAGGTCCAAGGCCAGGACGCCCTCACCCAGTTCATCGGGCACGACATGACGTCGGACTACATCCGCCGCCTCACCCGCCGCAAGCGCACGCGCACGGACCTCACGGTCGACGTGACGACGAAGGACGGCTGGAAGATGCGGGTGAAGCCCATGGCGATCACGGACCGCAGGATCCAGTCCTCCAAGCAGCGCGTGATCCGCGCGATTATGACGAAGACGATCGCCGACACCGCGGCGAAACAGAGCGTGGGCGAATTCGTGAAGGGCATCATCTCGGGCGACCTCGCGAAGACGATCGCCCTCGGCTGCAAGCCGATCCATCCGGTGTCGCGCGTCGAGGTGCGCAAGTCCGAGGTCACCTTGATGGGCGCTGCCCCGACGGAGCCCATCGAGGCGCCGGCTCCCGTGGCGGAGGAGAAGCCCGTCGAGGCGCCCGCCGGGGTACCGCAGGCCGAGCCCGCGCCTGCGGAGCCCGCGCCCCCGGAGCCGAAGCCCGAGGAGCCCGCCCCGGAGGAGCTGCCCCCGGAAGAGCTCAAGCCCGGGGACCTCGACCAGCCGTGAAGGGTCCTCGCGTCCCCCGCCCGGCAGTGCGCGCGGCCTCGGTCGAGACGCCTTGAACGCCTGCGCGGCGGCTTCGTTCGGATGGGCACACTCCATACCGCCTCCTAATCTGGCCCCTTCCTGCTAGCCTCGCGTCCATGCTCCTGCGGGCCTTCGTCCTCGCGGTCCTCCTCCTCGTCCTCGTGATTCCGCAGGGGGCCGCCCTCGCCGCCCCTCGCGGCACGCCTCCGCTCCCGGTCGCCGCGGCCCATGCGCCCCTCCTCATCGAAGGGGACGCGGCCCTCACCGCCGCGAACGGCGTCACGGGCGGCAGCGGCACGCCCTCGGACCCCTATGAGATCTCGGGATGGGCGATCAACGCCTCCTCCGCGACCGGCGTCGACGTGCGGAACACCACGGACCCCCTGGTGATCCGGGGCCTGCAGGTGACCGGCGCGGGCGCCCCCTGGACCCATGCCGGCATCCTTCTCGCGAACGTCTCCCACGTGGACCTCGAGAACGTCACGGTCCGCGACTCGGGCGGCTTGCTCGCGATTACGTCCCGGCTCGTTCTCGTCGAGTACTTCCACGGATGGGACATCCTCGTGCCCGTCCTCGGGTCCGTCGCTGCGACCCTGGCCGTGAACCATGTCGTGAACCGCTCCTTCTGGCGCCGCCGCAAGCGGCGTGTAGGGAAGACGTGGCCGGGGCCCGAGACGCCGAAGGAGGGCGGGGCCGCGGTGCCACCCGAGGTCCCTGGCAACCCAGAAGAACCGCAAGGGCCCGAGTCTCGCTGACGACGTCCAGGATGCCCGGCGCGGCGGAACGGATTAAGTACGCGGGCCCCGGTTCCGCGCGTGTCCCCATGCCCTCCCGGCCCTACAAAGACCTCGTCATCTACGGATGCTTCGTCCTGAACCGGCTCGTGGCGGACCTGGGGATCGACCTGTACCAGGAGGGCTTGGAGGCCAAGCTGGACGCGATCCTGCCGCGGCAGCAGGGGATCTCGAAGGAGCAGGTGAAGCGCGAGATCAAGTCGAACCACTTCATGACGGAGCGCGTCCTCGAGGCCCTCGTGAAGGAGGGCCACGTGACCGTCGAGCAGGTCGAGGGCCACTACCGCGTGCGCATCACCCGCGCCGGCGTGATGCACATCCGGCAGTACAACGCGTTCTACCGCAAGATCTACCAGGAGCAAATCCGCGACCACTACCGCTTCACGAAGGCGCCCTTCTGGCTCCAGGAGTGATCGGCTCGACGACGTAGGGGATGAAGTCGTAGGTGCCGTCCTGGCCCTCGCGCGCCAGCTCGAGGCTGCAGGCGTACGCGGAGCCGCGGAGCGTGACGTGCGCGGCCTCGTGCGTGAGGAACTCGTACGCGTCCGGCGCGACGGCCTCGTCCCCGTGGGCCTTCCACACGGCGACGACGCGCGCAGGCGGGAGGCGGGTCGCGGCGCAGACATCCTGCACCGCGGTCCGGAGGGCCTGGAGATCGGACAGTGCGGGCGCACGGTCGAAGGCCTTGACGAACACGGCAAACCCGGGGGCGCCGATCCCGAGCGTGCGGGCGAGCGTCGAAGGCTCGGTGCGCACGTAGGCGTCGAACGAGTACGTGAGGCCGCTCTTCCCCGTGAGCAACGCGGGCGAGGCGAGGGCGCCGGGAAGGGCCATCACGGCGCGCAGGTCTGGGGACGTGGACGCGAGGTGGCTCAGGATGCGCGTGGCCGCGTCCTTGCCCTGCGGGACGTGGACGACGGGGTCGGCCGCGCGGACCGCGAGGATGACGCGATGCCGCAGGGCGAAGTAGTCGAAGAAGGACCGCAGGTCCCGCATGAGGTCCAGGATGATGAACCCCAGGAAGAACAGGACCTCGAGGACCGCGCCCAGGAGGAGGGTCTCGCGGAACGAGATGATCTGGAGCATGCCGAAGACGATGGCGACGACGAAGACGACCGTCCGCGTGGTGTTGTCGTTGGCGTAGCGCAAGGCGAAGAGGAGGCCCACGACCGGCGCGAACAGGAGCAACGTGAACCGCGGATCGCGGCTCAGGACGAGCATGAGGAAGAAGTCGAGGACAAGCCAGAGGAAGACGAACCATCGGACGTACCGGAGCATCTTGCGGATCTTGGGCGTCTGCCGGTCGACGCTCTCCGCGAGCTCGAAGGTCGCGGCGATCGGGTCCTCGACCGCCCGCGCGTCCCGCGCCGCGTATTCCGGGTCCACGGAGGAAACGACGCGGCTCCCGATATTTAATGGGGTCGGAAACAAACGGGAGCCCGCGGCCGCCGCGTGGCTTTCGACGAAGCCGGAAGCCGTTCGCCG
>JAJYKG010000196.1:0-1910 GCA_021788795.1 Thermoplasmata archaeon
CCCTGAAGGACGTGATGCAGCGCATCCAGGAGCTCCAGCGCCAGCACCCCGACCTCGATGTGTTCTGGGACGGCGACGAGTACGCCGTCTGCTCGCGGCCGAAGAAGGAGAAAGCCTGAGAGGACCGAGGGTTTTTCCCGTGGTCCCGCATACGCCGCGCCGGCGGTGGCGATGGCGGAGCGGAAACCCACCAAGGCGGACTTGACCAAGGTACCGATCGAACACCTCGACCTCACGAAGACGGAGAGCGTCGCGGACCTCGTGGACGGCTACAAGCGGATCTCGTTCCAGGCGCGGACCCTCGGCACATGCGCGTCCGTCCTCGAGAACGCGATGAGCGACCCCCAGTGCACGGTCTTCTTCGGCGGCGCGGGCGCCCTGACGCCCGGCGGCCTGCGCAAGGTCATGCGGGACCTGGTCGAGTTCGGCCTCGTCGACGTCGTCGTGACGACGGGCGCGATCGCCTACCACGACTTCTACGAGGCCCACGGGTACCACCACTGGGCCACGGACCCGGAGGCGGACGACATGATGCTCCGCGAGCACTTCCTCGACCGCGTCTACGACACCCTCGCGGACGAGGACCTCTTCCGCAAGTGCGACGACGAGATCGCGGCCCTCGCGGACGGTCTCGAGCCGCGGCCGTACAGCTCGCGGGAGTTCCTGTGGCACATGGGCAAGATCGCCTCCAAGGACCCGGACAGCCTCGTCGGCACGTGCTACCGGAAGGGCATCCCGTACTTCGTGCCGGCCCTGAACGACTCGTCCATCGGCATCGCCCTGGCGAAGCACCACCACCTGCGGTTCAAGGCCAAGAAGACGCCCATCGCGATCGACTCGATCAAGGACAACTACGAGATCGCGCAGGTCAAGGCCCTCTCCCCGCGGACCGGCGTCTTCTACGTGGGCGGCGGCACGCCGAAGAACTACATCTCCCAGGTGGAGCCCATGCTCGAGGTCATGGGCTACGAGGAGAACCCCCACATGTACGCGGCGCAGATCACGACGGACATGCCCCAGTGGGGCGGGCTCAGCGGCTGCACGTTCGAGGAGAGCCAGTCCTGGGGCAAGTTCCACCGAGACGCGAAGATGTCCATCAGTCACGTGGACGCGACGATCGGCCTGCCGCTCCTCGTGGGGTATCTGCTGCAGAAAGGCATCCACAAGAAGCGCAAGCAGCGGAAGTACGAGTGGGACGGAGAGAAGCTCGTCTCGCTGAAGTGAGCCCTCCGGGGCTCACATCCCGCGGACGCGGCGCTCGTACTGCCGCAGGGCCTCCTCCTGCTCCGGCTCGATCACGCCGACCCGGGTGCCGTAGGCCGCGTGCGCCTTCTCGCGGATCTCCCGGATCGCGGCGTCCGCGGTCATCCCGCCGCGGACGAGGTACGCGGCGAGCATGGTCCCCGTGCGGCCGCGCCCGGCGTAGCAGTGGACGAGCACCTTCTTCCCCTCGTCCCGCTTCCGGCCCACGTAGTCGACGAACTCGTCCATCTGGTCGAACGTGGGCGCGGTGAAATCCTCGACGCAGATCTTCCGGTGCTCGAACCCCGCCTCCTCGATGTCGAGGGTATTGAGGCGGGAGCACTCCAGGCTCACGACGACGGAGTAGCCCATCTTGCGGAGGCGGGCGAAGTCCCACTCCATGTAGGCGGGGCCGGGGAGGCCCGCGAGGCGGCCGCCATCGACCGTGTAATAGAGCATCTCCATGCGCTTGGGAGGATGGCGGGCCAGGAGTTGAAGCTGTCCCGCGGACGGGTCAAAGGCTCGAGGGACTTTCGCACCGACATCTCTAGGCCGTGCACCCCGATGGGGCGGCCGGAGCGGATGCACACGAAGGAATCGGACACGCACGCACTCGTCGTGCTCGCCAAGCGGTTCGCGTGGATCACGATCACGCTGTACGCGAACCT
>JAJYKG010000196.1:1920-4423 GCA_021788795.1 Thermoplasmata archaeon
GGACTCGGGGTCGCTCCCGTCCTCGCTCCGGACGCCATCGGGCCGGTCGACGCGTACGTGCTGACGACGTCGCTGATCGCGGCCGTGACCTTCGGCGGGCTCTTCGCCGCGGCCCTGGCCCTGCGACCCCACGGCAGGTCGAAATAGCCCGGAGGCCATCGCGCCGCCCGATGTCCCGCGGGCGGATGACCCTCGGCCTCTACAACTCCTACGACCCCGTGAAGTTCCACGAGGCCCACCGGCGCGCCCTCGCCCGGGCGGGACCCGTGGCCCTCGCCTTCGACGCGAACCTCGCCACCTTCGGCTTCCCGTACGAGAAGGACCTCGCCGCGCCCCTGGAGATCGTCGACTGGGTCGCGGGGACCACGAGCATCGGGGAGGGCGGGAAGTATCTGAAGGAGCTCGCGGCGGCGGGGCGCTTCGCGAGCTTCGACTTCCCGAGGAAGGGCTTCCCGCCGCAGCTGGGCGAGGTCGTCGTGACGACGAACCGGCCGGATCCGAAGAAGGCCACGAGCGCGAAGCTCCTCGCGGGACTGCTCAAGCACGGCACGTCGCTCCTGCTGGTGTTCGGCCTCGGACCCCGCGGGCTCGACGACCGTGAGATCTATCCCCTCGGCCACTACCACTTCGACCTCACGGGACGAGGCCTCTCCCTGGAGACCGCGACGGCCCTGGGCGCGGCGCCCGCGCTGATCGCCGCGTACGTCCGCGAGTGAGACCCGATTCATGGTTCGTACCCGTATTCTTATATAGCGCCCGACCGTGCGCAGGGAGGACCATGGCCGGCGACACGGGCGAATTGTGCGACAACATCCTCCGCGGCACGAGCGCCCGCCTGCCCACCCGGTACGGCCTGTTCCGCATCCATGCCTTCGTGTGCCCGTTCAGCGGCGAGGAGCATGTGGCCCTCGTGCGCGGCCGGGTCGACGGCCGCGAGGACGTCCTCGTGCGGCTGCACAGCGAGTGCCTCACGGGCGACGTGTTCGGCTCCGAGCGTTGCGACTGCGGCGAGCAGCTCGACGCGGCGATGAAGAAGATCGCGAAGGCGCCGCAGGGGATCCTCCTCTACCTGGCCCAAGAGGGCCGCGGCATCGGCATCGCGAACAAGATCGCCGCCTACCACCTGCAGGACCACGGCGTGGACACGGTGGACGCCAACCGCCTGCTGGGGTTCCCCGCGGACCTCCGCAGCTACCAGTGCGCGGCGTGCATGCTCCGCGTGCTCGGCGTGCGCTCCGTGCAGCTGATGACGAACAACCCTGCGAAGATCGAGCAGCTCGAGGCCCACGGCGTGCGCGTGACGAAGCGCATCCCGCTCGAGGTCCCCGCGAAGGCCACGAACCGCGACTACCTCCTGACGAAGAAGGAGCGGATGAACCACCTGCTCAAGGTGGCCCCCGTCAGCGGCCCTCGAGCACGGCGATGACGCGGTCCCCGGCGATGGACTCGCCCTCGCGCACGCCGACGGACTTGACCACGGCCTCCGCGGGCGCGGCAATCTCGTTCTGCATCTTCATGGCCTCCAGGACCGCCAGGGTCTGACCGCGTTTCACATGGTCGCCGGCGGCCACGACGACCTTCACGATGCGCCCGGGCATCGGCGGCCGCACCTCGAGGACGGTCACGGGCCGCGACCCCTCGACCCCCGCGGCCGCCGAGGAGGCGGGCTCGAAGCCCTCCGCCTGCACCTCGCTCGGGATGCCGTCGACGGTCACCTGGCGGCCGCGGACCGCGATCCGGTGCCGCTTGGGGCCGATCCGCACCGAGATCTCGTCCTTGTCCCGGGACGCTTTCGCGCGGTAGGCCGCGCCGTCCACCCGGACGACGAACGAAGGAGGCGCGCCGTCCACCTCGACCTCGTGGACCTCACCATCGACGACGAGTCGGAACCGCATCCGCACCTCCGTGGAGTTCCCGCCGTCCCGCGAGGGCCCAGCCCGGGACCGCGGAGCGCGCCAGGGGCAGGGTGCGCTCGAACGCCTCGAGTCCCGGTCCCGCGGCCAAGGCCGCCACGATCGCGGCGATCCGCTCCTCCCGCGGCCCGCGCCCCCGCATGCGCTCGACGATCTTCAGGTCCGCGATCATCGTCGTCCAGAGGTCGCCGCGCTGGAAGGCGGGCTCGCGGAAGAGGGCCTCGTGGAAGGAGAGGTTCGTCTGCACGCCGCGCACCTCGTAGTCCGCGAGGGCGCGCGACATCCGCTCGACGACCTCGGACCGCGTCCGCCCGCGGACGATGAGCTTGGCCATCAGGGAGTCGTAGTACGGCGGGATGACGGAGCCCACCCCGACGCCGCTGTCCACCCGGGTGGCATGCCCCGCGGGCTCCCGGTAGCCCACGATCCGGCCCGGGGACGGGAGGAAGTTCCGCAGCGGATCCTCCGCGTTGATGCGGCACTCCATGGCGTGGCCATGGCCACGGACCTCGCTCTGGGAGACTTCCGGGTCCGCCCCCGAGGCCACGAGGATCTGCTGCCGCACCAGGTCCACGAGGGTGACCATCTCC
>JAJYKG010000197.1 GCA_021788795.1 Thermoplasmata archaeon
AGCTGACGCCCGAGATCAAGAAGATGGCGGCCCAGATCAGCTGGGGCGTCCCGGCCACCGAGGCCCTGCGGCTCTTCGCGGAGCGCGTGAAGACGCCCATGGTGCAGCGCGTCGTCGCGATCATCGTGAAGTCCTCCGACGCGGGGGGCGACGTCGCCGACGTGCTGACGATGGTCTCCCACGACACGAAGGAGAACCAGCTCACGGAGGACGAGCGGCGGATCGCGATGTCGACGTACATCGCGGTCATCTACATCTCGTTCCTCGTGTTCCTGGTGACGATCTGGATCCTGAACGTGACTTTCCTGCCCAAGATGGTCGAGGCCAGCGGCGCGCTGTCCGGGACCACGACCATCGGGGGTGCGAGCCCCCTGGCGGAGAACCTCCCGGAGGTCGTCTACCAGATCCGCATCGCGTTCTTCATCGCGACGATCGTGCACGGGCTCGGGGACGGCATCCTGGCCGGCGTCCTGGACAACGGCAAGATCCCGACGGGGCTGCGGCACAGCTTCATCATGCTCCTGATCGCCCTGCTCGGCTTCATGGTGATCTGAGGTGAGATGATGTCCCAGTCCTCGCAGTCGGAGTACACGGAGACGCTGGAAGACCTCGACGCGAAGAAGACCGAGGTCGCGGAGCGCGTGAAGCGCCTGGACCAGGAGAAGGCCGAGGCGCAGAAGATGCTCGCGGAGATCGAGGAGACCCGCAAGCGGACGCTCTTCGCGGCTCTCGACTCGATCAAGAAGCGCTACTTCGGTCGCCTCCTCGGCGACAAGGGCATCAAGGTCAAGGCCCCCCGGGTCAGCGGCGTCGAGGAGTCCACGCTGGGCAAGATCACCACGATCCCGAAGATCGTCCAGCGGAACATGAACGAGATCGAGATCCAGCCCATCCTGAAGAACTACTCCTACGTCCGGATTCTGTACGACACCCTCGCGAACGAGTACTTCTACGAGGCCATCGAGCCGAAGCTCCTCGAGGAGGAGTCCGAGCTGCTCGACGTCCTCAAGGAGATCATCGTCGCCAACCTCGAGCTCCTCGAGGACGCGGGCAAAGGCGAGAAGGAGACTTATTTGCGCCGCGTGGTCGACGGCCTGCTCCGGGAGCTCGGGGTCGAGCTGCACCCGGTCTCCAAGGAGCGCATCATCTACTTCATCCTCCGGGACTTCATCCGCTATGGCGCCATCGACGTCGTCATGACGGACATCCAGGTCGAGGATGTGTCCTGCGACGGCGTGCAGGTGCCCTTCTACATCTACCACCGCAAGTACGGCTCGATCCCCTCCAACCTGAAGTTCGACTCCGCCGAGGAGCTCGATTCGTTCGTGGTCTGGCTCGCGCAGCGCTGCGGCAAGCACATCTCCGTGGCGCAGCCCATGCTCGACGCGACGATCCCGGACGGCTCGCGTCTCCAGGCCACCCTGGGGATGCACGTCACGAAGCGCGGCTCGTCCTTCACGATCCGGCGATTCCGCGAGAACCCCTTCACGCCCCTCGACATGATCCGCTTCAAGACTCTGTCCCCCGAGATGGCGTCGTACCTCTGGCTCGCGATCGAGAACGGGCAGAGCATGCTCATCTGCGGCGGCACGGCGTCCGGGAAGACGACCACGCTGAACGCGATCCTGCTGTTCATCCCGCCCCAGATGAAGATCGTCTCCATCGAGGATACGCGGGAGCTGAACCTGCCCCACGAGAACTGGGTGCCGCTGCTCACCCGCGCAGGGTTCGGCGGCAAGAGCGTGGCCACGGGCAAGGCGGCCGGCGAGATCGACATGTTCGACCTCCTGACGGCGGCCCTGCGCCAGCGCCCGCAGTACATGATGGTCGGTGAGGTCCGTGGCCCCGAGGCGTTCGTCGTGTTCCAGGCGATGGCCACGGGCAAGTCGGCGTACACGACGTTCCACGCGGACGACGTGCAGGCGATGGTCCACCGCCTCGAGAACGACCCGATCAACCTGCCCCGCGCTCTCGTCGCGGCCCTCGACATCGTCCTGCTCCAGGCGCAGGTGAAGGTCGGCACGGACATGACCCGGCGGGTCAAGTCCATCGTCGAGATCGTCGGGACGGACCCGGAGTCCAACGAGCTGATCACGAACTCCGCGTACACGTGGAACCCCGCCGACGACACGTTCAACTACTCCGGCCACAGCTATGTCTACGAGAAGATCTCCCTGGCCCGCAACTGGAACCAGCGCCGCATGGAACAGGAAGTGAAGCGGCGCCTCGACCTGTTCGAGTACATGAAGCGGACGGGCGTCCAGAACTACCGCGAGGTGGCCAAGATCGTGTCCTCGTACTACAAGGACCCCGAGGGCATGATCAAGATCGTCCGCGAGACCCTATCCGCGCAGGGCGTGCAGACCGGGACGGCGTGAGTCCGCTGCTTGCCGTCGGGCGCGCCCTCGACACCCCGGGGATTCCTCGACGCATACGTAGCGGGCGCGGAGAGCTCCGCCGCGATGACGCGGCTTCGATCCGATCTGAGTGTCCGGATGGAGTTCGCCCTGGATCCCGCGGCCGCCTTCACCGCGTTCATGGACGATCCGGCGATGGGACTCGCCCGCCACGGGATGCGCCTCCGGCCGGGGCCCGACGGGCGCATCACGGAGCGGGGGGACGAGGTGGGCCGCGTCGTCGCTTGGGTCCCTGGGAGGCACGTCCGGCTCGAATGGCGAGGGGCGGACCCGGATGCGGACGCCCGCGTGCGTCTCGACCTCGGGTTCGCGCCCCTGTCCGGTCGCACGCGGGTCGGCCTCGCGTGCCGTGGATGGGGTGACGCGCTGAAGCTCCGGCCGCCGGAACTCGCGGGCTGGTTCGCCCAGGCCGTCGGGGCGGCCTTGCCGCGGGCGACGACGCCCGAAGCGGTCCGCGGCTGGGTCACGGACCGCCTCGCCCGGCGCCCGTCCGGAGCCGCGGCCTGCGAGGGCTACCGCGACCCCACGTTCCCTCGGCCCAACTTCAAGCTCCTCCTCGCGGGACTCGGCCTGACCCAGGAGGACTTCCTCCTGGAGGTCGGCTGCGGGGGCGGGGCGTTCCTGCGAGACGCCCTGCGGAGCGGATGCCGCGCGGCCGCCGTGGATCACAGCCTCGAGATGGTGCGGCTCGCCCGCGAGGAGAACCGCGACTCCGTCCTCACAGGGCGGTTCGAAGCGGTCCAGGCCGAAGCCGCCCGAATTCCGTTCGCCGGCCGGCAGTTCACCTGCGTGGCCACCGCGAACGTCTTCGGTTTCATCGACGCCCCGGTCGAGGCGCTCACGGAAATCCACCGGGTTCTGGCTCCCGGGGGCCGGCTGGTCCTGTTCACCCTTTCGCGAGATATGGTGGGCACCCCGGCCGCGCCCGAGCCCATGGCGTCCCGTTTCCGCTTCGATGAAGACCAGGAACTCCGCCGGCTGGCCCTCGAGGCCGGCTTCGCCGAGGCGCGGGTCGAGCGCCCGGACCTCGAGCCCTATGCGCGGGAGGTGGGTCTCACCGAGGACGAGGTCCTCCACTTCCGCGGCGAGAGCGGCTGCCAGCTGCTGACCGCGCGCAAGGCGTAGGACCTGCCCCCAACCCGACCTTCCCCTCTCACAAGCGGACGACGAGAGGGGTCACGGACGGGATCAGGACGACGAGGCTGACGATCCACCGGAGCAGCCCGTACCACAGGGGAGATCCGCGAGACAACGGTGCGCGATGGGCGGCCGGTGTCAAGCCCGTTCCGGAATCGTTCGGTCGGAGGCGAACCGGCGGGCGGAGGGCCCGCGGCTCCCGGGGAAGGGCCGGTTGAAAAGGGGAAGGGGGGAGGACGAGCTCAGACCTCGTCTCCCTGCTCCTGGTCGTCGGATTGAGGCGGCTGCTGGTCACCGCCTTCCTGCGCGCCGGCCTGCTCGCCCTCGGTCGCGGGCCGCTTGATGACCTTCTTCTGGACGACCGGAGCGGGGGCCACGGGCCTCCGGATTACGCGGCGGACGGGCTCCGGGCCTCCCGCGGGCGACGCCGGGGCGCTCCCCTGGGGCTCGGGCGGCGGGGCGCCGGGCGCCGGGGGTGTCGCGGCGGGGCCCCCGGTCCGCTTCTGGACCGCCGGGGCCATGCCTCCCGCTCCCGGGCCGCCCGCGGACGGCGGGCGCTTGTCCTCCTTCATGAGGGACCCGCACTTGTGGCACACGGTCGCGGTCACGGAGTTGAGGGTGCCGCAGACGGGGCAGGGCCGGCTGCCCATCTTGCGCATCTCCTCTTCCTCGCGCAGCCAGTCCTCGAACGTGAGGAACGTGGGCTGCTTGCGCCACCATTCCTGGAACTCCTTGTCCGAGAGGCTGCGGCCGAGCTGCCGGGACGCGTCCTCCTTGAACTTGCCGACGACCTCGTCGTACTGGAGGCGCATCTTCTCCTGGTAGTCCGCCATCTCGACCTC
>JAJYKG010000198.1 GCA_021788795.1 Thermoplasmata archaeon
GAGGCCGATGCGCCGCGCGACGACCACCCACGCGAGGGTCAGGGCAAACGCGGCCTCCGGGACTTGGAAGGAAGAGGGACGCTTCCCGGACGTGATGATCAGGGGTGCGGCCCGGGCGGGGGGTTTTCGGCCAAGGTTCTTCCGGCCTCCCGCGGTGGGCGGGCCATGGCGAGCTTCAAGTGCAGCGACATCGGGATGAAGTGCAGCTTCGAGGTGCACGGCGCATCGTCGAAGGACGAGGTCATGCAGATCGCCGCGGCCCACGCGAAGCACGCCCACGGCATGGCCACGGTGCCTCCCGACGTCGCGACGAAGGTCTCCGCCGCGATCAAGGGATGAGCCCGAGCCGCGAGACGCACCAGGGACCTATGCGTCCCGGGGCTGCCACTCCGGCAGGGTGCGCCCGTCCAGCTGCGCCTCCAGCCTCGCGAGGAATCCCTTGAGGCCGCCCGCGAACGTGGTGGCCAGGGGCTTCGAGAGGCCGCGGAAGGTGAGCACGAGGAGCGTGCCGCCGGCCTGGGGGAGGAGCTCCCACCGGATGACGCCGTCGATGCCCTCGGGCAACCGCTCCTGGGGCGCCACGTGGGTGTCGTATTCGAGGAGGCGGGGCGGGTCCCACGCGAGGACGTGCCCCGTCGCGTGCGCGCGGTAGGGGCCCTGGATCAGGTCCACCTTCCCTCCGACGCGGCCCTCGATCGTGGCGTCGGTCAGGAACCACTGCCGCAGGGCCTTGGGATCCGTGAGGGCCTGCCACACGACCTCCGGCGGATGACGGAGCCGGCGGCGGAAGATGAGGGTCGCCTTCTCCCCCTCGACCTCGATGGAGACGGGGTCGGCCGGCGGCGACGGAGCGGGAGCGCTCACGGACGCCCCTTCCGGTTGCGGGCGTGCTTCGGCGGCGGCGCCTCCGCGGCCTTCGAGTCCAGGAACGACTCGAGCGAATCGAGTTCGGTCTCCCAGAAGTCCCGGTACTTCGAGAGCCACGCGTCCACGGCGGCGAGGCCCTCCCAGCGCAGGGAATAGAGCCGGTGGCGGCCGTCCTCCCTCACGCGCACGAGCCCCGCCTCCCGCAGGACGCGCAGGTGGCGGGACATCCCCGGCTGGCTGACGGAGGGGAACGCGGCGCCGAGCTCGCCCGCCGCCCGGTCGCGCCGTGACAGGAGGTCGAGCACCTGGCGCCGCGTCGGGTCGGCGAGGGCCGCGAAGGTGTCCACGGGGGCCATGGTCTCGTCACAGACGTATCACGGGCCGATTATTTAACGATGCGGGGCGCGCATCGACCGACGCTCCGAGTGGCATCAAGAAGGGGGGATTTCGGACATCCTCACGGACCGTATCCCACCAACAATATATATCACGACTGTTATGCGTTTGCTCGCGGACGCAGGTCCGCACGAGCGTGACATACATGGCAGCACCGGAAACGGGGACGGAGACCGGCCAGAAGCCGAGATTGGCGCCCATCGAGCGCCCGAAGGGACTCATGATGCGCCTGGCCTACTGGGGCATGCAGCGGCAGTTCGGGAAGGTCATGACCCCGGTCAAGGTCATGAACGCCCGCGTGCCCGAATCGCTCAAGCCCACGGCCGCGATCGTCAAGTTCTCCACGAAGGGGCTGCGGCTCGACCCCTCGCTGGTCCTGCTGGTCGGCGACCTGGCCTCGCAGATCAACGGCTGCGCGTTCTGCCTGGACCTCGGGCGAGCCATGGCCCTCCGCTCCCACCTGGACATGAAGAAGTTCGAGGCCCTGATGGACTACAAGACGAGCCCGCTCTTCACCGAACGCGAGCGCGCCGCCCTCGCGTACGCGGAAGAGGCGACGCGCAACAAGCGCGTCTCCGACACCACGTTCGAGAACCTCCGCAAGCACTTCAACGAGCGCGAGATCGTCGAGATCACGTGGGCGAACGCCATCGAGAACTTCTACAACCTGACGAACCTGCCCCTCGGGATCGGCTCGGACGGCTTCTGCCTGCTCCAGCAGGCGAAGGCCGGCACCGCCGCGGGCGCCGGACACGCGGCCGGGTCGGACTCGGGAAAGGCGGCGCGGAGCCCCTAGGGCGAACGAGGCGGCCAGCCGCGCGCCGAGCCGACGAGGACCGCGGACCTGTGCTGGCGGGTTCGTCGAGCCCTCGTCGCGCCTCCCGTCACAGGAACCCGTGCGTGGCGAGGAACGCGTACCCGAGCAGGGCGACCCGGAAGGGGATCAGGACGACCACCACCGTCCCCGTGGCGATCCAGGCGGGAGGGACGTCGCGCCCGGCCTCCTCCCTCTGCGCGTAGAGGCCGGGGACTCGGAGGACGTCCTTCTCGAGGCCACGGGCCTTCACGACCCAGCGGCGGGCCTCGAGCCCGACCCGCCGCGCGACGACGGCCCACGCGACGAGCATCGCGGGGTTGAACCCTCCGACCGCGTAGAACGTGTCCACGTCCCCGTCGAGGGCCAGGGTCTCGGCCAGGAGGAGGACGCTCGCGAGCGCGAGGAGGGACCCGGAGAGGGGAAACCGAAGAAAAGAGAAAGGGCGGGGGCGTAAGCCCCCGCATGATGCCCTACCGGAACATCGGGTCCGAGGGGTCCACGCCCACCCGGGCAAGGGCGTCGTCGATCCGCTGCACGGAGGCTGTCCGACCCTGCGCAAGGAGGTCCGCTCGCATGTGGAGGGCCTTCTTCACGAAGTCCTCCTTCCGTGAGACGAAGGCCAAAGGCTGGGGTTCCGCGGACTGCTCCTCGGTGTCAGGCTTGCGGGCCGGAACCAGGGGTGGCGCCACCGGTCTCTTCCGGCGCCGGCGCATAACGAGTCCCACGCCAATCCCGGCTACGACCGCTCCGATCGCGGCCGTGAGGACGGCCATGAGCCCGTCGCCGTACGTGTACCACGCCGGGGCGACGTACGCGGCCTTGTGGTTCAGGTCGGCCTGCAGGGACGCGATCTTCGCGTTCAGGTTGTTGATCATGGCCTGCTGGGACGACACCGTCGCCTGGGCCGTGGTGAGTTGGCTCTGCGCCGTGGTCAGCTGGGCCTGTAGTGCTGCGTTCGATGCCTGCGAGGCTGACAACTGGGCCTGCAACGACGCGACCTGGGCCCGGAGGCTCGTCATCTGGGTCTGTGCGGCCGAGAGCTGGGTGCCCAAGGTCGACACCTGACCCTGCAACGAGGACACCTGGGCCTGGAGGGACGCAACGTTCGCGTTCGCCGCGGCGAGGCTCGCTTGGAGGGACGTGACCTGCGCGTTCAGTGACGCAATTGTGGCCTGGTCCGCCGCCAGCTCGGACTGAAGCTGGGCGACGAGCGCACTGACCGTGGTCGCCTGGTTGTCCGCGTAGAAGGTCACCGTCTTCGTGGTCGTCACAGCGCTGGGCGCGGTCTCGGAGAATATGGCCGAGTAGAAGCCATCCTGCAGGGTTGTCGTGTCCAGCGTGTACGTGCCACTCAGGCCGCTCGCGAGGGTTGTGGTGCCTGCGGGGGACACAAGGGTCAGGGTGCCCGTGGCACCTGGGTATGCCGTGCCCGCGTAGGTCAGCGTGTCGTTGCCCGTCACGGTGGAGGCCTGGCTCGCGGAGAGCGATGCCGGCAGGAAGATCAGGGGGTCGCTCCAGACGAGCGGGTTCTGAACCGCTCCGACGCTGTAGCAGAACCCGTAGAAGCACTCCTGGCCTCCCAGGTTGTTCACTCCCTGCGCGTCGAGGCTCACGACGACGGGTCCGGACGGCAACGGCGAGAGGTCGACGCTGATCGCGCCGGCCCGGACACCGGACAGCGGTGTGGCGCCCGAGACATTGGTCGTGTACGTGATCGACGCGGGGTTGTACGCATCGACTCCGCTGAAGGAGTACGGGACCCCTCCGATCGTGGCCGTACCGCTGTACGTGCCGTACGCGGACCCACCCGTCTGCGAGATCTCGATCGTCAGGGTGTGGGTGCCTGTCGGGACCTGCAACCCCATCGTGGAACCGGAGGTCTCGTCCGCTTGGGCGACCTGGGTGCCGTCCACGAGGACGGTCCAGACCCTCACGAATGGGTCGGCCGGGTCGGAGGCGAAGATCTGGGCGTTCTGCCCGGGCAGCGCGGTGACGCCTGGATACACGACCTCCGTGTACTGGCCCGGTGCGCTCCCGATGCTCACGTTCACGAACTCCACGTTGGTCATGCCCGAGAACGTCAGGGTGCCCATCACGGCCGTGCCCGCCGCGTTCAGCGCAAGGTTGCTCGCGTCGAACGAACCGGCCTGCGGCTCGATGTACACCGTGACGGTGTTCGATACCAGACCGGCGTAGCTGGCCGTGAGGTTCACGACCTGTGTCGGCAGGAATCCACCGAGTTCCGCGGTGAATCCATCGCCCC
>JAJYKG010000199.1 GCA_021788795.1 Thermoplasmata archaeon
ATAGCCGGCCATGAGGCTCGCGGCGTAGTGCAGGCTGGCCGAGGGGTCGGTCGCGTCCACGCCGGGGTGGAACTGCGGAATGATCTGCGCGATCCCCACCGCCCCGGCAGGACTCACGGCAGAGGGATCGAAGCCCGACTCCTCGTTGATCTGGCGGACGAACACCTCGGGGTCGATCCCCGCCTCGACGGCGTCGTTGTATGCCTCGGCGCGGTAGTCCTTCATCTACTTCCCTCGCGCCTTAGCGGCCTTCTTCTCGGCCTTGGCCACCTCTTTGTGCATCTTCTCCGCCTGCTTGGCGTGCTCCTTCGCGTGATCCTCGTTGTACGCGGCGGACTTTCGGAGGTTGGCGAGCGTCGGAGGAGCGTCGTCGAACTTCGCTCGCCGTGCGTCGTGGCGCGCGTGCATCATCTTGTCCATCTTCGTGACCGGCATCGAGGGGGCCTTCGTGCCCATCATTCCCATGAAGCAAGTCCTCCCGCACGCCCGCAGAGATGAGGCGTGCCATGTGAAGCGCGGTGAAGCGACGGACGAGACGACGAGCGCGTTCGATGTCCACCTCGTCGTCGCCTGCCAACAGGAGCGTCCAACTCACTTGCTCTCGACGAGCTTCGGCCGGGCGAGCTCCTGAAGAAGACGGACTCCCTCGGGCGGCAGCATCTCCCCGGGCTTGGTCATGGCGTGGAGAGTGCGGACCTTCTCACGGTGGTCCTGCGTTCTCTTGGGGGTGGTGTCCTCCATGAAGTGCGGCCCCATGCCCATGCGCGCGACGACGCGGTCCATCATCTCGCTCGTCCGACGAACGGAGCCGGTGTGCGGGTGTGGCTTGGTCATGTGATCGGAAGTCCCGGAACAGACTGGTCGCGGATGTTCGACTGCGTTCCCGGAGTGGCCGCGGAGATGGCGGGCCGACCGACCGATCCCGTGGTGATCGGCGCCCCTGGCTGTTCCTTGTTCGGCTGCCCGAGCATCGACATCCCCGGAGGCGCGATCTGCGCGGCGATGTTCCCCGGCTGACCCGGAGGCGTCCTACCGGGAAGCTGCTGCTGCGGACTGCCCAGACCGAGCACGCTCAGAAGCTGGCCGGGGTCCATGCCGATCTTCTTCGCCGCGTCGAGGACGTACTGCATGTACCCGTTCTCCATGAGTGAAGCGAGGTTTAGGACGCGCTGGATCTCGGGCGAGTCCATCGCGCGGTCGTGGTAGATCTTCTCCAGCATCTCCAGCGCTTCGGGATAGCCGACCTCGCGGATCGCGGTCTCCTTGTCGATGAGCCCGAGAGCGAGCTTGACCTGCACGATCGCCACTTCGTTCGCGCGGTCGGTGGGGAGCTTCGGGTTGATCGTGACCTCGACGTGGACCGCGCCGTCGCAGTCCTCCGGAGTGAGGACGGTGTCGAGCTTGCCCCACTTGGTCTTGCCCCAGATCGGAAGATCCTCTTGGATGGCGTCCTTCACGCAGCGGCAGAGGTCGGCGTTGAACTCTTCCTCGAGGCTTTCGAGGTTCGCCGCCGCGGCGCCGAACTTCACCTTGGCTTCCGCGACGAGGCTGTTCTGTCCGTACCCGGAGGCGATGCCCTTGGCCCTCATCCCGCCCACGACGTTCGGGAAGGTTGCGGCCTCGATGCGGTCCTGAAGGAACTCCAACTCCGTCATCAGCCCCTGGACGACGACGGGGTCGTATCCCGAGAAGGCCTGGACCTTGCCCCACATCTCGGCCGGGATGTCGTAGACCTTGCCGGGGGAGATCTCCTTGAGGTTCACCCCGGAGGCTTCGAGGATGATCGGCCACGCCGTCCGGCGCATGATCGCGTCGAGCTGGTTGAGCGCGGCGATCTCCTGGTTCAGCAGAGAACGCGCGGGGTAGAGGATCGAGCGGAAGCGCTCCCACGGAAGGCCGGTGTCGATGCCATAACCGGAAGAGCGGATCTGGAACGGCGGCTTGCCGTACGGATGCTCTCTGACCTCGTCGAGCAGAACGCCCGAGCCGGTCCCCCCGCCCAACTCCCCCGCGCCGCCCACCATGTAGGCGCGGTAATGCTCGTCCCAATACTCGATCCAGTAGACGAGGATGGTGTCGCCGATCGGCGGGTCGGACTTGTTCGCCCCCGGAGAACGGCCGTCCCAATCCGGCCACTGCGCGCGGATGTCCGAGACGGGGCGAAGCTGGCGGACAAAGACCCACTTCTTGCCCATCGTTCCGGGGTCGGGGAAGACGAAGCGCGGATCGACCGCTCGGCGGTAGATGGGCCAGTTGATCTTCTTCGTCGCGCGGTACTCGTCCTGCGCGGTCTCGTAGGACGCCTGATCCTTGTACCCGTCCCGCGTGGGGATCCGGCCCCATGCATCGGCCTGGAACAACGGACCCCGCGAGACGAACATCCCGCTCCAGAGGCCGTTGAGGACGATGGTGCGCTGGACGTTCTCCGCCCGTCGCGCGTTGATGCGGTACTGCGCGGCCTGGAGGGCCTTCTCCAGACGCTCGCTCCGCTCCTGGCTCTTGATGGACAGCCCCGCGACGGGGACCTCGATCTGCGGCATCTCGCCGGCGATGTGGTCGGCGGCGGTGTTGATGATCCGGTGCCCCGTGCCGGTGTAGATGGCGTTGTAGCCCTCGGGCACGGCGATCTTCTGGAGGTTGTTGACGATGGCGTAGTCGACGTCCTGCTCGGCGTGGAGCGGCTGCCAGAACGCGATGGCCAGCGACAGCCTCCGCAGGATCTCGTCAAGATCGGGGGCGGACATCTAGACGTTGAGCCAGCCGTCGCGCTTGGGCAGGTAACTGGTGGATCGGCTCACGGTCTTGACTCCCATCTGGATGTACGGACGCGCGGCGGCGACGGCGAGGACGTACGAGTCGCCGCGGTCGGGTGAGGCTTCGGCTCTTTCGGGGATGGTCATGTCGCTCTCGTTGTGGTGGCGGCCGAACTTGTCGACGCGGATCTTGGCGGTGCGCTCTTGGAAGAAATACGTCGGTCGGGCGAGGTCGGAGATGAGCTCGTCCACCGCCTCCGGGTCGTCCATCGACAGGCCGAAGCGGTCGCGCTCGAATCCTTCTCGGACCTGCCACCACATCTCGGAGCCGCGGTTCACGAAGCGGGTCTCGTCGATGGGCTTGGCGCCGTTGTTCACACCGAACAACGTCACATCCGCATCGCGCTCGACGTTCGCCCGGACCTGGTCGAGAACGCCTCCACCGACGCCGGTCTCGTCGATCGCGACCACCAGCGGAAGGGCCGTCCTTATGTCGCCCAGGACCCTCATCGCGGTCTGGACCGTGTCCTCCATCGCCGAGGCCCTAGACCAGATGAGCTGGTCGCCCTCGAGAAGGGTCCTGACCGTTCTGTTGCCGCCGAGCCGCGCCACGTCCACCCCGAGGGTCCTGATGCCCCTCGGAACGGAGCGGGCGCGGGCGCGCATGATCCACGGCAGGGGGATGAGCGAGTCACTACCCGCTTCGGGCCAGCGTGCGTAGATCTTCCCGGCAGAGAGGGGGCTGTTCTCGCCCCAGAGCAGGAGCTTCTCGTCCACCCACGAGCGCTGGAGGAGGAACTTGTGCGTCGCGCTCGCGGGGAGGACGTCGTCGGCGGAGATGCGGATGACCGCCTTGTCGTTCGACTTCAGCGCCCGGTCGTGGCGTCTCTTGAACTCGCTCGTCGGGTCGAGCGGGTTGCCGATCGCCAGCAGCTTCGCGTTCCCCGACGTGAGGGTGGAGTCGATGGCGGTCCAGATCTCCTTCGGTATGCCATCGGCCTCGTCGAGGATCACGAGGATGTTGGAGGCGTGGTAGCCCTGGAGGTTGACCGGGTCGTCCGTCGATTTGCCGACCGCGTACCACTTCGGCCCGAGCTCAAGCTGCGTCTTGAGGAGTCGACCGGACTTGCCCTCCACGAACAGCGGACGCTTGGCCCTGCTGAGGCAGGCGTGGATCTCGCGCCACAAGAGGTCTTCCACCTGCGTCCAGGTCGGGGCGGTCGTGACCACGATCGAGTCGTCCGGGTACGAGAACAGCCACCACAGGACGGCCCTGCCGGCGGTGAAGGTCTTGCCCGAGTCGTGGCAGGAGGGGACGTAGACCTCTCGCGCATCTCGCAGGGCTTCGAGGATCTGGCGCTGCTTGTCGAAGACTGGCTCTTCCCCGAAGGCGGTCCTGACGAAGCCCCACGGATCGGAGCGGATCTGGTCGACGACGCCAGCCGCGCTGGGAGTGCCTACTTCTGGGCTTCGGGGCGCGGGGTCTTGGGAACGTCCTTGCCCGTGTAGCCCTTACCCGAGACGAAGACCGCGGGCTTGGCCCCGTCGTTGGTGTCGGAGCGGGTCTGCTTCTCGAACTCGCTCATCT
>JAJYKG010000007.1:0-7187 GCA_021788795.1 Thermoplasmata archaeon
CGGGTGGCGGGGGTGCGAGGCCGGGGCTTGGACCGCATCTGGAACCGCGCATTCGAGCCCGCGGACTTGCGGGGCTTCTTCGCCCGCGGGCCGTGCGCCATCTCGATGGGCGACAACAACGCGTTCATCGAGTGCCCGCCGAACTCGCCGACAGCGGTTCATTGCGGCTACGACACCCAGTGGTTCCCGAACCAGTCCGACATCATCGGAGTGGCGCGGGGCGAGATCCCCTGGTTCGGCCTGGTCAAGCTCCTCCTCTCGCCCTCCTCGACCTGCTGTCAGGGGTGGGGCGACCCGCGGGCGCCCGCGAACAGCTGGACCGACCTCGCCCTCAGCATCGTCTTCCTGATCGCCCTCCCGTTCATCGTCGAAGGGGTGGGCTGGGCCTGGTCCACCTACGCCTGGCCGCGGATCAAGCCGCGGCTGCGACGCGGGAAAGGGGGGCCCGAGCCGCCGGAGCCCCGGCCGCTCCCCGAGGACGACCAAGAGGCGGACGAACCTAGAGAAGGGTCGTCTGGACCTTGAGCCGGTAGCCCCGGGCCTCGGCCAGGACCTCGTCCTTCTCCAGGACCTTCTTCACGTCGACGACGGGGACGGACGCCTGGATCTCCTTCGTGCGGCCCGCGCGGCCGAAGCTCTTCACCCGCGCGTGGACGAGGCCCAGCATGTCGAGCTCGGAGATCAGGTCCGTGACCCGGCGCTGGGTCAGCGGCGAGACGCCGGTCTTGCGGCAGAGCTCGCGGTAGGTGGTGTAGACCTCCCCGGTCGTGAGCTTCGTGTTGCCGATCTCCTCGTTGAGCAGGACGCAGAGGAGGATGAGCTTGGACTGGGTCGGCAGGCTCTTGACCGCCTCCAGCACGGTGTCGAGCTCAATCTTGCTCTTCGCCTTCTGCACGTGCTCGTCCGAGAGATGGTCGTCCCCCTGCCGCTCCGCGAGCTCCGCGGAGACGCGGAGCAGGTCCAGGGCCCGGCGCGCGTCCCCGTGCTCCTGGGCGGCGAGGGCCGCGATCAGGTGCAGCACGGCGTCGGGCGACGTGCCGTTGTCGAAGGCCCGGTGCGCCCGGTCCGCGAGGATGTCGAAGAGCTCCTCCGCGTTGTAGGGCGGGAAGACGACCTTCTCGTCCGCGAGGCGCGACTTCACCCGCGGGTCCAGGTACTCCGTGAACTTGAGGTCATTCGAGATGCCGATGAGGGAGACGCGGGCCTTCGTCAGGTCGTCGTTGATCTTGAGGAGCTGGTAGAGCAGGTCGTCCCCGTTCTTCGAGATGATCTTGTCGATCTCGTCCAGGACGATGATCACGACGCGCTTCTCCTCGTCCAGCTTCTCCCGCAGGAGGTTGTAGACCCGGTCCGTCGAGAGGCCGGTGAAGGGGATGCGCTGGTGGAAGTTCTCGATGAACCGGTTCCCGATGCTCTGCAGGACCGCGTAGGGCGTGTCGACGATCTCGCAGTTCAGGTACAGGTAGGAGACCATCCGGGCCGCGTCGGCCTTCCGGAACTCGTTCTCGATGTACTTGACGACGGCCGTCTTGCCCGTCCCCGTCTTCCCGAAGATGAGGATGTTGCTCGGCCGCTCGCCCCTGAGCGCCGTGGCGAGGATCTGCGCCAGCTGGTCGATGTAGCCCTCCCGGTGGGGCAA
This sequence comes from Thermoplasmata archaeon, assembly GCA_021788795.1. Taxonomy (GTDB): domain Archaea; phylum Thermoplasmatota; class Thermoplasmata; order RBG-16-68-12; family RBG-16-68-12; genus RBG-16-68-12. The sequence goes on from JAJYKG010000007.1 coordinate 1,640, forward strand.
CCGCTCCGGGATGTAGGCGGGACGCAGGATCTCGCGGTCGATCTTGAAGAGGCTCTTGGCGCTCAGGTACGGTTGGAAGATGCTTTCCTCCATGGACTCGCTCCCCCTAGTAGCGAGAATGGGGCCGCTCTCTCCGCAGACAAGGGACGCGCGGACGCGTTTCTCCTGGGGCGGGACGCGGGTATCCAACGGACCGCACAAAAAGGTTTGCGAGCCGCTCGCACCACTTTCGTCGGGTGTCGACGTCCGTAATTTTATTCAAGACCGTGTATGATAGGAACGGTCGAGACGACGTGCAAAGTTCAACCTTGACGCGACACGACGTCCGGTGTTGAGCCCACCCGAAACCCCGAGGGGCGGAGGCGACGCGCGGGGCATCCTCCGGGAAGCTCATGCGCCCTTGGGCGACTGCGTCCGCGCCGCCGCGGCCGGCTCGCGGGGACGGGTGGCGACGTAGTGGGCGAGGGTCGCCACCAGGAAGATGACGAAGCCGACGATCACGACGAGGGGTCCGGCGGGCACCGAGAAGGCCGCGGAGATCAGGATCCCCGAGACGGCGCTCACCACGCCGGTCGCGCTGCTCAGGATCGCATACCGCGTGAGGCTCGGACTCACGTTCTTCATGGCGGCCGCGGGGACGATCACGAGGGCGCCCACGAGGAGGGTGCCGACGATCTGGAGACCCGCGGCGACCACGACGGCCACCAGGAGGAGGTACAGGAAGTTCACCTGGGACACCCGGATGCCCGTGGAACGGGCCAGCTCGTCCGAGACCAGGCTCAGCACGACCTGGGTGTAGATCAGGCGCGTCAGGCCCACGACCACCAGCGAGACCGCGACGGAGGCGAGGGCGTACTCCAACGTGACCAAGGCGATGTCCCCGAAAAGGGCTTCGAGCAAGTCGGGTTCCGGCGTGAGGAGGATGCCGATCGCCAAGGCCAGGACGAACAGCACGCCCACGATGGACTCCACGGAGAGCCTCGTGGCCTGCTCCAGGTACCAGGTCGCGACCGCCGCGGCGAATAGGAAGGCGAACGCCCCAAGGAAGACGTTGAAGTGGAGGAGAAGGCCGAGGGCCAGGCCGGGGAGCGCCACGTGGGAGAGAGCGTCCCCCACGAGGGCCATCCGCTTCAGGACCATGAGAGACCCGATGTAGCCCGCGGCGAGGCCGACCGAGGCCCCGGCGATGAGGCTGTAGAGGAGGGCGTCCGTCATGGCCCCGACCTCGGGGCGGGATGCAGGTGCTCGGGGTGCGCGTGATCCTCGTGGATGGGGCCGATCCCGAAGATCCTCTGGAGAAGGAGGGGGTCGGAGAGCTCCCGCGACTCCCCGAAATGGACCACCCTCCGATTCAGGGCGAGGGTAAAATCGGAATAGTGCATGACGGTGTGGATATCGTGGGAGATCAGGAGGACCGTGATGCCGGACTTCGCCTCGAGCTCGTTCAATGTCTCGTACACGACGTCCTGGCTGCCGATGTCGACGCTCGAGGTCGGCTCGTCGAAGAGAAGCACCTGGGGCCGGTCCACAATCGCCCACGCGATCAGGACCCGCTGCATCTCGCCGCCCGAGAGGACGTTGAGGCGCTTGCCGAGGATCTCCGGGTCGTCGATCCCCACCGAATCGAGGCACTCGCGGTAGTCCGCCTTGCACTTCATGGCCAGGAACTCCGCCACGGAGATCGGGACGTCGGTCACGCGGAAGTGCTGGGGCACGTAGCCGATCTTGACCGCCTCGCTCCATCGCACCGTCCCCTGGTAGGGGAGCAGCCCGAGGAGGACGCGGAAGAGCGTCGTCTTGCCGGCCCCGTTCGGGCCCACGATCGCGAGGGTGGTCTGCCTCCGCACATGGAAGCTGACGTCCTCCAGGACGGGGTGGTGGTCCAGCACGACGTTCAGGTGGGAGACGGCCAGGATGTCCTCCGACGTGCGCAACGGAGAGACCCCGGAGGGGTCGGGCATCGGGCGCAAGTCCACGCGAGGCGCACGCGCCTCTCGTTATTTAAGAATTGACGTTCTCTTAATAAACATCAAGTACCCCGGAGGCCTTCTTAGTAGGCGATGCCGATCGTCAGCATCAGCATGGACGACGCCATCCTCGGCCGCCTGGATGAGGTGGCGCGGCGCCGGAACTACCGCAGCCGGAGCGAGGCGGTCCGGGAGGCCCTCCGGGAGTTCATCGACATCACGGAGTGGGGGCGCGAGGGCGGCCAGGCCTCCCTGATCCTCGCGGTCATCTACGAGAAGGACAGCCCGCAGGCCGACTTGGCGATGCTCCAGCACCGCTTCGACGCGATCCGGACGATGCTCCACACGCACCTGAACGAGGACGACTGCCTCCAGATCATCGTGGCGGAGGGACCGACCGCGCGGCTGAAGGAGTTCATCGGCCAGGTCCGCCGCGTGAAGGGAGTGAAGCAAATCAAGTTCATCCAGACGACCGCGGTGTCGTGAGCATCAGGCTTATCCGCGTGGGGGAAACTACCCGCCGCCGTGGAGAAACGGCTCGCGTTCCCCTACGGCCGCGCCCTCGCGCTCTCCCGCATGGTCCTCTTCGTCGTCGCCTTCGGCCTCGTGGGCGCCTTCCTCGCGTTCGCGCCCTTCGTGCCCATGGTGCCCCTCCTGGTCTTCCTCGTGATCCTCGCCGCCGCGACCGTGCTCTTCGCGATCTCGCCCCTCCTGACCGAGCACTGGCTCACCCGATCGCGGCTCATCCTCCGCCAGGGCTGGTACTTCCACGTCTCCCTGCCCATCGCCGGGATCGTCTCCCTCGGCCCGGCCGACGAGGCGGCGCCCGCGCGGGTGCCCCTCGGGGTCCACCGGCCCCTCGGCCGCCCGACCCTCTACATCACCGGCGGGCGCACCGGGCTCCTCGTCGCCCGGCTCGGCCGGCCGCGGCGCTTCTGGTCCTCCTTCGGCCTGGAGGCCACCGAGCTCGTCTTCGACGTGGCCGACCCGGGGGGCTTCCTCCGCGCCTACGAGGAGCGGCGGGGCCTACTCACGCCAGTCCAGGCCGATCGTGCGGACGCCGACCTTCGGGATTAGGGGCATCTTCCGCTTGTGGACGCTCGCCGCGACAAGGGCCTCGACGCGCCGCACTTGGTCCGCGGGCACCTTCGCCTTCTCCGCGATGGCCTCGGGCTCCATCTGGAGCTCGATCCCCACGAGGATGCGGTCCAGCTCGTCGTACGTGATCCCGAGCTCCCCCTCGTCCGTCTGGCCGGGCCACAGGCCCGCGGTGGGCACCTTCTCGACGATGGCCTCGGGGAGGCCGAGGTGCCGGGCCATGGCCCGCACCTGGGTCTTGTAGAGGTCGCCGATGGGCAGGAAGTCCGCGCCGCCGTCCCCGAACTTGGTGAGGTACCCCGTGAGGAGCTCGCTCTTGTTCCCCGTTCCCACGACGACGCGATCCTCCGAGTTCGCGACGAAGTACCAGACGACCATCCGCGTCCGCGCGCGGAGGTTGCCCCGAGCCACGCGGTCCCCCCGCCCGGGCCTGAGGCCCTTCTCCAGGGCCGCGACGAACGGCGCGATGTCCACGACCCGGAACCCGATCCCGAGGCCCTTGGCGAAGCCGCGGGCGTCCTCCAGGTCCCTTCCTCCGTCCCCGTCGGGGAGGCCGAGGCCCAGGACCTTCTTCGGCCCGACGGCGTCCGCGCAGAGCCGGGCCACGAGGGCGGAGTCCACGCCGCCGCTCAGTCCGAGGACGATGCCCTTCCGCCCGCTCGCCTCGAACTGGTGGGCGATGAAGGATTCGAGGAGGGGGACCTGCTCCTCTCGGAACTTCGGGACGAGCGCCGCCATCGGCGCTCGAAGCGGCCTGCGGGAGATAACCTTTTCCCGGCGGCGCGCGAAGCCTTTATGGACGGCGCCTCCTTGGCGAGCTTCGATGAACGTGAACGAGGCGACCCTCCTCTACGCGGACGAGTACAGCCGCCTCGCGGAGACGTACGACCGCGTCGTCGTGCCGCGCTTCGAACCGATCGCCCGGGCCGTCGTGGAGGTCCTCGCGCCGGAGCCGGGCGAGATGGTCCTCGACGTGGCCACGGGCACGGGCCTCCTCGCGTGCCTCCTGGCTCCCCGGACGGCGCCGGCGCAGCTCGTCGCGATCGACCTCGCGGACGAGGCCCTCCGCGTGGCGTCCTACCGCGCCGGGAACGCGGGCATCCGGAACATCCGGTTCGAGATGATGGACGCACGGAACATCGTGTACCGCAGCGCCCTGTTCGACGCCATCGGGAGCAACCTCGGCATCCCGAACGTCGGGTACGACCGCACGTTCTACGAGATCCACCGCCTCCTGAAGCCCGGCGGCCGCTTCGTCTTCAGCGAGTGGGACGCGAAGCCGACGCCGACGAGGGCGGCGTACCTCCAGGCCCTCGAGGCGCACCGGACCGAGACGCCCTCGAAGATCCTGGGCGAGCTCCGCGAGGCGGTCCTGCTGAACCGCACCGCGCCGGAGGCGAAGGACCTGACGAACCCGGCCGCGGTCGCCAAGCGGCTCGGGAACCTTGGCTTCGCGAGCGTCGAGGACGTCGTGCGGACGTTCCCTGTGCGCTTCGCGGACGCGAAGGACCTCATCGCCTTCGAGACGGCCTGGGGCTGGGACGAGCGGGAGGTCGCGGAGATGTCGGCCGAGCAGCGCGCCGCCTTCGAGAACGACCTCGCCGAGCGGCTGGGGCCGCACTCCGGGCCTCGCGGCATCGATGACAAGTGGACGGTCCACGTCACGGTCGCGCGGACCTGAGCCCCGCCCCGATCCGACCGTACGAAACACTAAAGAGCCCCCGCCGCGTCGAGCGTCCCGCTCCATGTCCGACGTGCCCATGGTCCTCGCGGTGGACGCCCAGAAGGTCTACAATTCGGGCCCCGTCAAGGTGCACGCGCTCCGCGGCGTGAGCCTCGCGATCCCGCGGGGCGAGATGGTCGCCATCATGGGACCCTCCGGCTGCGGCAAGACGACCCTCCTGAACTGCTTCTCCGGCCTGGACGACCTCACGTCCGGGGACGTGCGGATCGAGGGCGTCTCCCTCGCATCCATGGACGACGACGCGAAGAGCCGCTATCGGTCGCGGCGCATGGGCTTCGTCTTCCAGTCGTACAACCTCCTTCCCGTCCTGACGACCGTGGAGAACGTGGAGCTGCCCCTCCTCGTCGCCCGCGCGCCCGCGCGGGAGGCGCGGGAGAAGGCGAGGGCGCTCCTCAAGGCGGTCGAGCTCGAGGGCTGGGAGGACCACAAGCCCGCCCAGCTCAGCGCGGGGCAGCAGCAGCGCGTGGCGATCGCCCGCGCCCTCGTGAACGACCCCGCGATCGTGTGGGCCGACGAGCCCACCGGGAACCTGGACTCCGAGACCTCCGCGCAGATCATGGACCTCCTCGTCCGCCTGAACCGGGAGCAGGGGCAGACCCTCGTCCTGGTGACGCACGACGCCGCCGTGAGCGCGCGGGCCCACCGCATCCTGAAGATGCGGAACGGGCAGATCGTGGAGGAACAGCGGCTGAGGTGAGCCCGTGGACGTCGCCCTTGCCGCCTTCCTCGGACTCGAGAT
>JAJYKG010000007.1:7197-21441 GCA_021788795.1 Thermoplasmata archaeon
GCGGGCCTCGTCCTGGTCCTCGTCCTCCTCGGCCTGCGCCCGCTCCTGGCCCGCCTCGCCGCGAGGAACATCCAGCGGCGCAAGGCGCGCGTCGCGATCGTGATCGTCGGGTTGCTCGTCGGCACCGCGATCATCTCCTCCAGTCTCGTCGTCGGGGACACGCTGCGGTACATCTTCCTCCAGGACGTGTACACGCGGCTCGACACGATCGACGAGATGGTCTGGAACTCCTTCAACGGGAACCTGTACGCCTTCCCCCAGGCGTACTACCCGACGATCGCCGCGGGCCTCCGGGCGCAGGGGGCGCCGGTGGACGGCGTGGCGCCCTTGCTGTTGGAGACCATGCCCGTCCGCAACGTCGCCGGCAACAAGGGCAACCAGGCGATCACGGTCATGGGCCTCAACGCGACCGACGAGGCGGGCTTCGGCGGCCTCACGACCGCCGGCGGCCGGTCCGTCGACGTGAACGACCTCGGGCCGTCCCGGGTGTACCTGAACCAGGACGCCGCGGCGGACCTGAACGCGACGGCCGGCCAGGACCTCACCCTCTTCTACGGCACGACGAACCAGACCCTCGTCCACGTCATCGTGCAGGACATCGTGCGGTCCCAGGGCAAAGCCGCCTACGAGCGGGACCCGCTCATCCTCATGGGCCTCTCCCAGGCCCAGTCCGCCTTCAACGAGACGGGGAGCATCAACGCGATCAAGGTCTCGAACACGGGCGGGGTCGCGTCGGGCGTCGCCTACACGGACACCGTGGTCCAGGATCTGCGGCTCCTCATCGCGCAGGAGCACTGGAACCTCGGCGTGGAGCCGGTGAAGCAGGAGGGCGTCCAGAGCGCGACGCAGACGGGGGCGCAGGCCACGGAGCTCTTCCTCGTCATGGGCGCCTTCTCCGTGATCGCGGGCATCCTGCTCATCGTGAACATCTTCGTGATGATGGCAGAGGAGCGCAAGCAGGAGATGGGCGTCGCCCGCGCCGTGGGCTTCCTGCGCCGGGAGCTCATGGCCACGTTCCTCCTCGAAGGCACGTTCTACGCGGTCGTCGCCGCGGCGCTCGGGGCGGTCGCCGGCCTGGGCCTCGGGTGGGTGATGATCTGGGTCTTCGACAAGGTCGTGCCCCACGGCAACGTCCCGGTGACCTTCCACTTCGAGGACGGGAGCGTCCTCCTCGCGTTCGTCGCGGGGGCCGCGCTCACGTGGGCGTCGATCCTCCTGGCGTCGTGGCGCGTCTCCCGCCTGAACATCGTCCGCGCGATCCGGGACCTGCCCGAGCCGGGCACGCAGGGCCGGTCGCGGCAGCTGGCGGCCCTGGGGGGCCTCGTCGTCCTCGCCGGCGTCGTCCTCTCGTGGTGGGGCGGGGCCTATGACACGGGCCTGGGCAAGATCCCCGGCCCGCCCGTGGTCGCCCTGGGCCTCGCCTTGGCGATCGCCGCGCGCCACGCGCGGCTCGGCTTCTCCCTGGCCTCCGCGTTCAACATCGCCTGGCTCCTCGGGCCCTTCAGCCTCGTGAACACGGCCACGGACGACATCTCCGTGGTGTTCGTGATGACAGGGCTCATCCTCGTCGGATCCGCGATCCTGATCGCCGTGTTCAACGTGAGCGAGGTGTCCCGCCTGCTCCTGCGGCGGGCGAGCCGGGACCGCGGGCGCCCCGTCCTCCGCACGGCGGTCTCCTACCCGATGGACAAGCGCTTCCGCACCGGGATGACGATCGCGATGTTCGCGCTCATCATCTTCATGATCACCCTGATCTCCATGGTCCAGGGGCTCGAGCAGTCGAGCCTCAACCAGTTCGTCGCGCAGCAGAGCGGCGGCTACGACATCGTCGGCTACACGACGACGTACGGGGAGATCCCGAACTTCCGCACGATCCTGGAAGGCAACTTCTCCTCGAGCGAGTTCCTGAACGGATGGGACGGCGTGGCGAGCGCGAGCGTCATGCCCGCGAAGATCCAGCAGGCCGGCTCGAGCGAGACGTACAACTACACCCTGTGGGGCGTCGACAACTTCCTCGTGAAGAGCAACCAGTACGGGTTCTACAGCAACCTGCCGTACATCACGGACGCCAACGGCACCCGGGTCGACCTCGTGAACCGCACGGACGTCTGGCTGAGCCTCCGGGAGAACCACACCCTCGCGATCATCGACCGCAGCGCCGCGGGGGTGAACCAGTTCGTCCCGAACCCGGACCGCCTCCAGCTCGTGCCCGGGGACCGCATCCGCGCCTTCGACGCGACGGGCCGCCAGGTCAACCTCACGATCGTCGGGATCCTGGAGCAGTCCCTCCAGTTCACGTCCGGCGTGTTCGTCGACCAGAGCGTGGTCAAGACCGTGTTCCCCGCCAGCGAGCAGTACACGGCGTACTTCTTCCAGGTCGCGCCCGGGGTCGACGTGACCGCGCTCCGGGGCCGCCTGGAGCAGGTGTTCTTCGCCTACGGCCTCCAGACGATCGACATCCGCGAGCAGATCGGGCAGGCGTTCGATGCCACCCAGGAGGTCCTCACCCTCATGGAGGCGTACCTGGGGATCGGGCTGCTCGTCGGCATCGCGGGGCTGGCGGTGGTCACCTTGCGAGCGGTCGTGGAGCGCCGCACGCAGATCGGCGCGTTACGGGCCATCGGATTCACCCAGGGGATGGTCCTCCGCATGTTCCTCCTGGAGATCGCCCTGATCGCGGTCCTCGGGGTGGGCATCGGCGTCGGCCTGGGGGTCGTCTTCGCCTACAAGGTCTACCTGGTCTACTTCGCGGGCATCATCACGTTCAGCGTGCCGTGGTTGAACCTCGGGATCATCGTCGCGATCGCCTCCGTCGCCGCGGTCGCGTGCACAGCCCAGCCTGCGATCCGCGCGTCCCGCATCCCGCCCGCCGAGGCCCTGCGGTACGCGGAGTGAGCGGGCCACGGGTCGCCGCGGGCTCCGAGGGCGTGCGTACCTCTACTCAGAGGTACGCGGACCGGCCACGAGACGCTCGATCAGGGCCCTCTTCCGCGCGAACTCCGCCTCCGCGCGACGGTGGTACGCGAGCATGCGCCGCAGGAGATCGGCCTTGGACCGATCCGACTCCACCCGGCCCACGTAGTCCTCGTGCCGCACGGAGCGCCCGTCCTCCCGCTCGTAGTGCCAGAAATACCAGTAGCGCCGCCCGCCGAAATCGCGGACGCGGACCCCGCAACCAATCTCCATCTTATACCTCTAAGTAGAGGTATATCGGAGGCAAGCTTGAAGCTTCCGTCCGGGCCCCCGAATCCGGCGCCCCTGCCCCTCCGTGCCCGGCAAGCCTTTTATCCCCCCTCGCGCTCCGACGGGACCATGGCGGAGCCGAAGCTCCGGGAGAAGACGTGGGACCCCACGATGGAGGAGTCCCTCCTGGCCACCTGGGCCCAGGAGCCCGAGCTCTACCGCTTCGCCCCGGCGAAGGACCAGCCCACCTACGTGATCGACACGCCGCCTCCGTACCCGAGCGGCTCGTGGCACATCGGCGCCGTGATGACGTACGCCATGATCGACATGATCGCCCGCTCCCAGCGCATGCTCGGCCAGGCGGTCCTCTTCCCGTTCGGCCTCGACCGCAACGGCATCAACATCGAGCGCACGGTTGAACGGAAGACCGGGAAGCCCCTCCACCTGTGGGACCGGGAGGCGTTCATCCAGGAGTGCCGCAAGGAGATCGAGGTCATCGGGAACGGCCTCCTCACCCTCGCCCGCCGCGCGGGCCTGTCCGCGGACCTCGAGCACGCCTACTTCACCGACTCGGACGCCTACCGCGCCTTCAGCCAGGCCGTCTTCCTCGAGCTCTGGCCCAAGGGGCTCTTCTACCGCGGCGAGCGGCCGATGTTCTGGTGCCCCCACGACGAGACCCCGCTCGCGGAGGCGGACATCGAGTACGAGGACCGGCCCTCCCGGCTGGTCTGGATGAACTTCCCGCTCGAGGGGGGCAGCCACATCCCCATCGCGACGACGCGGCCGGAACTGCTCGCCGCCTGCCGCGCGGTCATCGTCCACCCGGACGACGAGCGCTTCAAGGCGGTCGCGGGGAAGCGGGCCAGGGTCCCGGTCTACGGCCGCGACGTGCCCGTCGTGCCGCACGCCATGGCGAAGCCCGAGTTCGGGAGCGGCGGGGCCATGATCTGCTCCTACGGCGACTCCGTGGACCTCATGCTCTTCCGCGAGCTGCGCCTCGAGCCCGTCAAGGCGATCGACGAGCGCGGCCGGATGACCGAGGCCACGGGGGAGCTCAAGGGCCTGAAGATCGAGGCGGCCCGCGAGAAGGCCATCGAGCTGCTGAAGGCCCACGGCGCCCTCGAGAAGGTCGAGCCGCTCGCCCACAAGACGCCGATCTGTTCGCGCTGCCACACGCCCATCGAATTCATCTCCTCCGATGCGTGGTACCTCAAGCAGCTCGAGTTCCGCGGGGAGCTCGAGAAGCTCGCCGCGGCCATGGAGTTCCGCCCGCCGCGGCACCGGCAGCTCCTCCTCGACTGGATGGAGGGGCTCACGATCGACTGGCCCATCTCCCGCCGCCGGTACTACCACACGGAGATCCCGCTCTGGTACTGCAAGGGATGCGGCGAGGTCCTCGCGCCGCCGCCCGGGAAGTACTACCGCCCGTGGCGCGACCCCGCGCCCTTCGACGCGTGCCCGAAGTGCGGCGGCAAGGCCTTCGTCGGGGAGGACCGCGTGTTCGACACCTGGATGGACTCGAGCTGCTCGAACCTCTTCGTCTCTCGGTACCGCACGGACGGCGCGTTCTTCGACACGAACTTCCCGGTCTCCCTGCGGCCCCAGGGCCGCGACATCGTCCGCACCTGGCTGTACTACACGACGCTCAAGTCCTACCTCGTCCGTCGGCAGAAGCCCTTCGAGACGGTCTTCATCCACGGCATGGGCCTGGACGCCCGCGGCCGCGCGATGCACCGCACCCTGGGGAACGTCATCGACCCGTGGCCCTACATCCAGCGGCATGGCGCCGACGCGGTCCGGTTCTTCGCCGCGACGGAGACGAACCCCGGGGACGACTTCCGCATCAACGTGGACAAGATCGGGGGCGCGGGGAAGTTCCTCACGAAGCTCTGGAACACGGCGCGGTTCATCTCCTCGTTCCCCGAGCCCGCGGCGGGGAAGCTCGCGCCCGCCGACGAGTGGATCCTCGCGGAGCTGAACCGCCTCATCGAGGACGCCCGCGGCGCGTACGGGGAGCTGAACCTCTTCATCCCCTCGAACCGCGCGCGGGACTTCCTCTGGAACCTCTTCGCGCCGCACTATGTCGAGATGGTCAAGGTCCGCGCCTACGAGGGCGACGCGGGCGCGCTGTGGACGCTCCACGCCTGCCTGCGGGACCTGCTGCGCCTCCTGGCGCCCGTCACGCCCTTCTCCACGGACCTCATCTGGCGCGAGGTCTACGGCGGCAGCGTGCACGCCGAGCGGTTCCCCTTGCCGCGGGACGGCATCCCGGCATCGCGGCTCGAGCTGACGGAACCCCTCGTGGCCTTCAATTCAGAGGTCTGGAAGACGAAGCGGGAGAAGGGGCTGAGCCTGAACGTCGAGTTGGCCGGCGTGAACGTGCCGGAGGCGCTCAAGCCTTTCGAGCCGGACTTGCGGCGGATGCACCGCCTCGCTTGACGGGCAGCGGCACGCCGCTCGTCGCGTACGTGTCGACGTACCACGCCATCGTCTCCCGCAGCCGGTCCTCGAACGGCCGCGGCGCCCACCCGAGCTCGCGGCGCGCCTTCGACGCGTCCACGACCACGTCGAGGGCGGAGAGGGCGAGGACCGAACGCGACAGGAGCGCCGTGCGTCCCTTGCGGCGGGCGTTCCACTCCGAGAACCGCGCGACGAGGCGGGCGAGGGACATCGGCACGCGCCGGCGCGGCGCCTTGACGCCCGCGGCGCCCGCCGCGGCCTCGAGGAACTCGTACATGGAGAGCACGCGGTCCCCGAGGAGGTAGGTCTCGCCGGGCTTCCCCACGGTCGCGGCGAGGACGTGCCCCTCCGCGACGTCCGCGGCATGGACCCAGGTGTTCAGCCCGAAGCCGCTCGGCAGCGCGGGGAGGCGGCCGCGGACCAGGAGGGCGAGGCTCCCCGCGAGCTGGTTCGTGTCCCCTGGCCCGAAGACCGCGCCCGGGGCCACGATCGTGACGGGCAGCCCCTCGGCCATCTCCCGCGCGACGGCCTCGTGGGCCTCGAGCTTCGTGACCACGTAGGGATCGGGGATGAGGGCGGCCGGTTTCGTCGCCTCCGTGGCGGGATGGTCCCGCGAGGACGGGAAGAGGCCCGCGGTGCTCGTGTACACGATCCGCGGGACGCTCTCCTGACGCGCCATCGCGAGGACGTTCACGGTCCCCTGCACGTTGACGCGCCGCATGGCCTCGGGGTCCCGGACCCCAATCTCGAACCACGCGGCGTGGTGGAACAGCACGTCGACGCCCGCGAGCTCGTGCACGAAGTCGGGGCGCGTCACGTCCCCGACCACGACCCTGGCCCCGCGGGCCTCCAGGTCCCGGGCCCGGGCCGGATCCCGGGCCAGGAGGAGGACCTCCCACCCGCCCGCGAGCAGCGCCTCGGCGACGTGGCGGCCGACGAGCCCGGTCCCACCCGTGACGAACGCGCGCATGGAACCCGCCTCAGAGGCGCGGCACGCCCTTCCGCCCCGTGGCCAGGACCCGCGCGAGGTCCGCCCGGGTGATGATGCCGACCACCTGGCCGGCATCGACGACGGGGAGCCGGTTGACGTCGTGCTCGATCATCGCCGCGGCCACGAACTCCAGGGAGTCCGTCGGCGCGACGCCGTGGACGTGCGCGGTCATCACGTCGGAGACCTTCGAGCTGCGGAGCTGGCGATACACGGCGTCGACCGCGGCGTGCTCGCGCTCGCCCAGGAACGCCAGGAGGTCCAGGGAGTGCACGCGGCTCGTGAGGTAGCGCTTGCCCAGGGTCTCCTCGGCGATCCGCTTGAGCTGGCGCAGGATGTCGGACTCGCTCAGGATGCCGACCAGGCGGCCGTGCTCGTCGACCACGGGCGCGCCGCTCACGCCCCGCTGCACGAGGCGCTCCGCGGCCTGCTCCACGTTCATCCCGGGGGACAGGGTCAACACGTCCCGGGTCATCACGTCCGCGGCCCACACGGGCTCGACATCGCGGCGAAGCTACTTGACGTTGCCGCGCGCCCGCGTCAGCCCTTCCGGAGGATCACCGTCAGGACGTCGGTGTCGCGGAGCACGTGGTCGAGGCCGACCTTCTGTCCGGGGAACTGCGCGCTCGGCCCCCACACGTTCGCGTAGCGGAAGCGCCGGCGCCACTCGCGGTGGATCGAGTCGCACACCATGCCGACGTCGGAGCGCTCCTTCACGATGAGCGGGTCGGCCATGTCGGCCTCCTTCCCCTGGGGCTTGAGGTACACCCGCATGAAACGGAGGGTCTCGTAGATCTCGTCCTTGAGCTTCGTGAGCCCGGCGCCCTTCTCCGCGGAGATGGCCACGAGCTTCCACCCGGGGAGCTTCGCCTGGAGCGCCTTCAGGTAGTCCGGTCCCACGAGGTCGATCTTGTTCACCGCGACGACGGCTTTCGTGTACACGCGGTTGCCGGCGAGCACGTCGATGAGCTGGTCCTCCGTGACGTCCTGCCGCACGACGACCGTGCCGTTCAGGTAGCCCCACTCGCGGCAGATGTCCTCGATCATCTCCTTGTCCAGCTTCGTGAGCTTCACGGTCGCGTTCACCGTGAGCCCGCCGCGGTTCGCCTTCGCCAGCGTCACGTCCGCGGGGCGCTCGTTCAGCCGGATTCCGGCCAGGTAGAGCTCCTCCGTGAGCACGGGCACGTTCGTCTCGAAGACGTCGATCATGAGGAGGATGAGGTCGCACGCCCGCGCCACGGAGAGGACCTCGCGGCCGCGCCCCCGGCCCTTCGCCGCGCCGCGGATGACCCCGGGCATGTCGAGGACCTGGATCTTCACGCCGCGGTGGTAGAGGACGCCCGGGATGATGTCCAGGGTCGTGAAGTCGTAGGCCCCGACCTTGCTCTCCGCGTCCGTAATCTGGTTGAGGAGGGTCGACTTGCCCACGCTCGGGAAGCCCACCAGGCCGACCGTCGCGTTGCCGCTCTTCTTGACCGCATAGCTCACGCCGGCCCCGCCGGACTTGAGCCGCCGCAGCTCCTGCTCGGACTTCAGGCGGGCGACCTTCGCCTTGAGCCGGCCGATGTGGTGCTGCGTCGCCTTGTTGTACGGCGTCCGCTGGATCTCGTCCTCGATGGACTTGATCTGCTCCTCGATCGTCGCCATGGGGCCCGGACGGAGAGAGCCCGCCGGGCGGGAAAAAGATTCCTTCCCTCCTGAGGTCACCACACGGTCCGGATGCTCTCCGGCTCCAGGCCCTTGACCGCGTAGAGGACGAGGCGCCGGCTGCGTGCGCGGTAGGGCGAGAGGTCGAGGCCGCCCAGGACGCGGTGGATGGGCAGGTCCGCGGCGTCGAAGAGGTCCTTGAGCTCCTGGAAGGTGTAGGCGCGCACGGAGCCGACGTGCTCCCGGGTCCCCTCGCGGTCGATCACGATCTGCCGCGTGTCGTACCGCCCGCGGAGGATGTCGAACGTGTCCTCCTGGAGGATCACGCTGCCGTCCTCCCCGACCCGCCAGCCCTGCAGGGGGAGCTCATAGGCGAGGGACTCGCGGTTGAACCGCTCCATGAGGAACTTCCCGCGCGGCTTGAGGGCCTTCGCCACGCCCGCGAGGACCTCGCGGTCATCCTCGACGGACTCGAAGTAGCCGAAGGAGGAGAACATGTTGACCGCGGCGTCGAACTCCGCGCGGTACGGGAGGCCGCGCATGTCTCCCTGGACGAAGTCGATCTCCTGCCCCGCCTTCCCGGCGGCGGACCGCGCCGCCTTCAGGAGATCCGGGGAGAGATCGAAGCCGGTGACGGCGTACCCGCGCTTGGCGAGCTCGATGGAGTGCCGGCCCCCGCCGCAGGCGAGGTCCAGGACGCGCGCGCCCTTGCGGAGGTGGAGGATCGTCTCGATCGCGTCGACGTCCGCGGCCGTGCGCTGCGAGTCGGCCTCGTACCGCTTGAGGTAGTCCGGACCGAAGAAGGTCTCCCACCAGGGACGGCTGCGCTTCGCCAACGGACTCCCCCGGCCGCGATAGGCCTCGGAGGCCAAGAAGGTTCCGCGGTCACGCCTTGGTGATTCGGGTCCCCGCCGTGCCGTCCGCCGCGGCGACGAGGTGCTCGAGGTCCGTGACGACGACGGACGCGCCGCCGGACTCCAGGAACTCCACCGCGGCCTGGATCTTCGGGCCCATGGAGCCGGGTGCGAACTGACCCTCCGCGAGGTGCTTCTTCGCCTCCGCAACGGCCATGTGCTCGAGGAACCGCTGGGTCGGCTTCCCGAACCCGAGGGCGACCTTCTCCACGTCCGTGGCGATGACGAGGTCCTTCCATCCCAGGACCCGCGCGAGGACCGCGGCGCCCAGGTCCTTGTCGATCACGGCCTCGACGCCGACGAGCCGGCCGTTGCGCCGGACCACGGGGATGCCCCCGCCGCCCGCGCAGATGACGACGTTCCCGTCGCCGTCGGACACGAGCCGCAGGATGACGTCCTTCTCGACGATGTCCAGGGGCTGCGGGGACGGCACGACGCGCCGCCATCCGCCGCGGGCCGGGTCCTCCACGAGCTTCCAGCCCTTCGCCCGCTTCACGATCAGCTCGGACTCGCGCGAGTAGAACGGCCCGATGGGCTTCGTGGGGTTCGCGAACGCGGGGTCGTTGGCGTCCACGAGGACCTGGGTCACGACCGCGGCGACGCCGCGCTGGATCCGGCGCACCGCGAACTCGTTGCGCAGGGCCTGGGACAGGAGGTACCCGACCTGGGCCTGGCTCTCCGCGCCGCAGACGTCCAGGGGCATCGCGGGCACGAGCTGGCGGCTCTCTTCGTTCTGGAGGAGGATGTTCCCCACCTGGGGGCCGTTGCCGTGGGTCACGACGAGGTCGTGGCCGGCCTGGACGAGGTCCGCGAGCTTCGCCGCGGTCTCCTCCACGCGGTGGCGCTGGGCGTCCGCGCTTCCGGAATCGCCGGCGGGCTGGATCGCGTTGCCCCCGATGGCGATGACGAGCTTCTTCGCGGACATGGGAGAAGTCCGCGCTATTCGAGCGAGCCTATAAGAATCTTGGGCCGGCCGGGATTCGGGAGCCTCCTACCGAAGAGCCCTGCGGATAACTATTTATCAAGAACGCCGCATCGATGAACTCTGTGGAACTCAGCTACGAGGGGCTCGGCAAGCTCATGCTGCAATTCCGCAAGTCGCGGTACTTCCGCCCCTTCTACCTGGCCGTCCTCGGAATCATCGTCACGGGGCTGTACCAGTTCACCGCGGGGTCCCAGGTGACCTTCTGCCTCGGGATCCTCCTCATCCCCACGGCCGCCCTCGTCATCCCCTACTGGCTCGGCGAGCGCAGCCTCAAGAACCTCGCGGTCAACGCGCTGCCCATCTTCGTGATCGCCCTGCTCCTGGTCGCCGCCTTCCAGACGGATGCGGTCATCAACCAGGGTCCGCCCCTCCTGACGAGCGGGAGCGACCCGGCCGCGGCGAACACGGCCCTTCCGCACTTCAGCCTGTGGAACGGCACGGTGGAGCCGTACCGCGGGGCGCCGGATCAGACCTTCACGTTCACGGTGCGGCTCAAGGTGGTCAATGCGACTGGCGGGGTCGTCACCGCACCGGCGAACCTCACGATCACGGCGAACGTCTCCCAGTACGACGCGACCCTCGGCGGGAGCCTGTACGTCCTCCCCATGCAGAAGGATCTGGCCCGCGGGGGTGACACGCCCAACGGCACGTGGTACATCGCCACCAAGGCGCTGCCCGCGTCCGTGTACGGGTTCTGGTTCTGGGTGAACGACACGACCCCGGCCAACAGCACGGTCTCGAGCTTCGTCCTGGAGCCCCTCAACGCCCCCTGGGACACGTACTACGGATTCTGGGCGATCTACACCCTGTTCAACCTCATCTTCCCCGTGTCCTTCTACTTCATCATCGTCTTCATGTACTGGTACACGGTCCGCATGCGCAAGATGCGGGAGCGCATGATGGAGAAGGCCCGCGGCGAGAAACTCGACTTCGAGAAGGACGAGGCCAAGGACAAGGAGAAGGACGGGAAGGAAGGGAAGGCGGAGGCCGCCGCGACGGGCACCGCGGCCGAGAAGACGAAGAAGGCCGCGGCGTTCACCTGCACGAACTGCGGCGCCGACGTCTCCGAGGAAGACGCGAAGTGCCCCAAGTGCGGGGCCGTCTTCGAGAACTGAGCGACGGGGATTGCCACTTTCATCGATCCCTCCGCAGCGCCTTCATGAGGGCGGCGCGCATCTCTCTCCCGAAACCTTATGTACGGTGGTCCGGTATGCCGCCCCTAGGGATGGGAACGCCCACGGGCACTCCGTGCCACCTGCCGTGATTCTATGCCCGCGACCTCGGTAGCGGAAGAGCTGGCGAAGAAGCAGCGTGAGATCAGCGTCTCCGAGTTCTTCGAGCGCAACAAGCAGGTCCTCGGCTACGACTCTCCGACGAAGGCCCTCCTCACGGCGGTCAAAGAAGCCGTCGACAATTCCTTGGACGCGGCGGCCGATGCGGACATCCTACCGGACATCCTGGTGGAAGTCCGCAAGGTGGACAAAGACGAGTTCCTGGTCGCCGTCGAGGACAACGGCCCGGGCATCGTGAAGAAGGAGGTGGCGAATGTCTTCGGCCGGCTCCTTTACGGTTCTCGATTTTTCGCCCGCGCCCAAAGTCGAGGGCAGCAAGGTTTGGGGATTTCGGGCGCGGTGATGTACGGACAGGTCACCACCGGGAAGGCCACCAAGATTATCTCCAAGGTCGAGGAAGACGACGTCGCCTACCAGGTCGAACTCATCATCGACACGAAGAAGAACATGCCGACCAAAGTCCGCGAGGACCGCGTCATCTGGGAGCGAGCCCATGGCACGCGGGTCGAGGTCCCGCTGAAAGGACGCTACATCGGCGGGAGGCAGTCCATCCCGGAGTACCTGGAAGCCACCGCGATCGTCAACCCCCACGCCCGAATCACCTACAAACCTCCGGAGGGCGACCCAATCGTCTTCGAGCGGGCCACGGAGGAGCTCCCGCCCAAAACGAAGGAGATCCCGCCGCACCCGCACGGCATCGAGCTCGGCACACTCATGCAGATGATGAAGGAGACGAAGAGCTACAAGCTCTCCTCCTTCCTCGAAGAGGAATTCGTCCGCGTGAGCGCCCGCGTCGCGAAGGAGATCTGCGAGGCTGCCGGGCTTGACCCGGACACGAAGCCCAAGAGCCTCGGCCTCGAACAGGCAAAGGCCCTCCACGACGCGATGCAGAACGCGAAGCTCATGGCCCCGCCGACGGACTGCCTGAGCCCCATCGGCGAACGTCTCATCAAGAAGGGACTCAAGAACGTCCTCGGCAACCTCCGTCCGGAGTTCTACGCGCCGCCCGTCACCCGCGACCCGTCCGTTTACTCGGGCAACCCGTTCCAGGTCGAGGTGGGCATCGTCTTCGGCGGCGACCTGCCGGCGGACCAGCCCGTCGAGGTCCTGCGGTTCGCGAACCGCGTGCCCCTGATCTACCAGGCGGGGGGCTGCGCCCTCACCCAGGCCGTGGCCCACGTGGACTGGCGCCGGTATGGACTGGAGCAGCGGGGCGGCGAGGGTCTGCCTTTCGGACCCGCCATCGTCCTCGTCCACGTCTGCTCCACGAAGGTCCCGTACACCTCGGAGGCGAAGGAGGCCGTCGCCACGGTGGACGAGATCATGACGGAACTCGACCTGGCCCTGAAGGAGTGCGGCCGGCGGCTCAAGACGCACCTCACGAAGAAGGCCCACCGCGCGAAGACCCGGGAGAAGTTCGAGATCGTCCAGCTCATCCTGCCCCGCATCGCGGAGAAGTCCGCCAAGATCGTCAAGAAGAAGGTCCCGGTCCTCGACGCCACGATCACGAAGATCATGGGCGTGGTCTGGGTCGACGAGACGATCGCCTACGACAAGAAGCAGAAGCGCCACTCGGTCACGATCAACGTCCACAACTTCACGGACGCGGGCAAGAAGCTCAACCTGCACCTCCTGCTGCCGCGCGGGGTCGCGGCGAAGGACCTCGACCCGAAGCCCTCGGAGGTCCGTGAGGACGGCAAGGTCACGTGGGAGCTCAAGCGGATCGACTCCGTCGACAAGGCTTCCGTGACGTTCGTCCTGGAGGGCCTGGACGAGGCCGAGTACGACGAGTCCGACCTCTACGTGAGCGGCATCAACCCGGTCCTGGTCATCGGCGCGGAGCCGCTCCCGGGCGACTGGGAGCTCAACTACGCGGAGTTCGAGACGGAGGAGACCCCGCCGCCCGCGGAGGCGGAGGACGAGGGCGAGATCGACTACGACGAGACGGAGGAGGCGCTCGACGATGAGTAAGAAAGCGAAGGCCGGCGCGCCGGCGTCCAACCGGGCCGTGGAGGCCCTGTACAAGATCGCGGAGGACATCTACGACGAGCTGGACGGCGGCCAGGTCCCCAAGATGAAGATCCCGCTCCGCACGAAGGCGAACATCCGCTTCGACACCAAGCACGCGGTGTGGAAATACGGCAACCTCATGGGCGTGCGCAGCGCGAAGAAGCTCAAGGGCGCCCTCATGCTCCTGCGCACGATGTACGTCCTCGAATTCATCCAGGACATGATCGACACCTCCAAGTCGTCCACCCTGCGAGAGATGTACTATATCTCGGAGGGCTGGGACGTGGCCAAGTTCCACTCCCAGGACGAGTCGAACCTCCTCGCGGAGGACCTCGAGGTGATCACGGCCCTCCTGCGGGAGGATTTCAAGCTCCGGCCCGAGGAGAGCGGCGCGAGCGTCATCGGCAACCTGACCTTGGAGGAGATCACCCGGAACGGCGACCGAAAGCGGATCAACTGCCGCGACGACGTCGGGGACGCCGGGTACACGATCCCCTACAACATCGAGAAGGAGAAGGTCAAGTTCGTGGATGCGGACGCGAAGTTCGTCCTGGCCATGGAGACGGGCGGCATGTTCGACCGCCTCGTGGAGAACGGCTTCGACGAGGACGGGAAGTGCATTTTGGTCCACCTAAAGGGCCAACCATCACGGAGCACACGGCGCCTTCTCAAGCGCCTCAACGAGGAACTGAAACTGCCCTGCGCGGTGTTCACCGACGGGGATCCGTGGTCGTTCCGCATCCATGCGTCCGTGGCCTACGGCGC
>JAJYKG010000200.1 GCA_021788795.1 Thermoplasmata archaeon
GCGGCACCTCCTCGAGGTCCGCACGGCGGGACTCCTTTTCCCAGTTGCGGAGCAGGATGCCCGTGATCCAATGGGCGAGCTCCTCCTCCAGGAACCGCACGTCCTCGAGCGGGTCGTGGCTCCCCGCCGGCACCACGTTCCCCTCGAAGTCCGTGCCGCCCGTCGCGTCGATCACGTGGACGAAGGCGCTCGCCTGCCGCAGGTCGTCCAGGAACTTGTTCCCGAGCCCGCGGCCCTCGTGCGCCTTCGGCACGAGCCCCGCCACGTCGAGCAGCTCCACCGGGATGAGCCGCACGCCGTCCTGGCAGGGCGCGTTCTTGGGCTGGCAGGGCACGCCCAGGTCGAGGTGCGGGCAGCGGTGCCGCACGTACGCGATGCCGCGGTTCGGCTCGATCGTCGTGAAGGGGTAGTTCGCGATGGCCGCGGGCGCGAGCGTCGCCGCGGCGAAGTAAGTCGACTTGCCCACGTTCGGCTTGCCCACGACACCGAGTTCCACGCGTGGGAAAAGGGCTCGTGTCTCAAGTAGGTTCCCGGCCGCCGCGGGTCCGCCATCCGCGAGCCTTTATCCGCTAGGGGCTCTCTCCCCGGGCACTCAGGACCCGGGGGTCCCCTCCATGGAACGCGCAGTGATCCTCTGCGATGGCTATTTCGGACAGAACACCGGGAAGACGGCGAACGGCCTCGTGCGGTACTCCAAGCGCTATCAGATCGTCGGCGTGATCGACCACACGAAGGCGGGGCGGGACGCGGGCGAGGTCCTCGACGGAAAGGCGAACGGCATCCCCATCTTCAAGGACTTCCGCGAGGCCCTGGAGAAGGGGAAGCCCCAGACCCTCGTCCTCGGGGTCGCGACCTTCGGCGGGTACATCCCTAAGGAGTTCCGGCCCCCGATCCGCGAGGCCATCGAGAACGGCGTGAGCATCGCCGCGGGACTGCACGAGTTCCTGAACGACGACCCCGAGTTCAAGGCCCTCGCCGCGAAGCACGGCGTGACGCTCCTCGACGTCCGGAAGCCGCGGGACATCCGGGAGGCGCAGCAGTTCAGCGACAAGACGCGCCGCCTGCCCTGCCTCCGCATCCCCGTCCTCGGGACGGACGGGGCCATCGGGAAGCGGACCCTGGCCCTGCTCCTGACGGACGGACTCAATGCCGCGGGCGTCAAGACGACGTTCGTCGCCACGGGCCAGACGGGGCTGCTCCAGGGGTCGCCCTACGGCGTGCCGCTGGACTCGATCCAGGGCGACTTCATGGTCGGCGAGCTGGAAGCGGAGATCGTCCGCGCCTACGAGGAGACGAAGCCGCAGGTGATCATCGTCGAGGGCCAGGGGAGCATCTCCCACCCCGCCTACGTCTGCGGCACGCGGTCCATCGTCATGGCCTCCATGCCCTCGGGCATCATCATGATGCACGCGCCCGCGCGGAAGACGCGGAACTTCCGCCGCGACGTCGTCGCATGGCCCATGCCGAAGCCCGAGGAGGAGATCCAGTGGCTCGAGTTCTACGCGAAGGTCGCGGGCGGCGGGAAGGTCATCGCGATCGGGCTGAACCACGAGAACATGACGCGGGAGCAGGTCGAAGCCACGGTGAAGGAGTACGAGGCGAAGTACGGCCTCCCCACCGCGGACGCGCTGTGGCACGGCGTGGGCAAGTTCGTCGACCGGATCCAGGGGATGCTGTGAAGATCCCGAAGTCCCACCCGCGGTACGCATCCCTCGTGCGCCGCGAGAGGCTCGTGCAGGGATGGCGGGACGGGATCGTCGTCCCGGAGGGGCTCATCGCCCAGGGCCGCGGCGAGGCCTTCGACTACCTCTTCGGCGAGGAGACCACGGCCCCGGCCCTCGTGGCCGAGAAGGCGGCCGCGGCGCTCCTCCTGACCGCAGAGCGCCCGGTCCTCTCCGTGAACGGAAACGCCGCGGCCCTGGCCCCCAAGGAGGTGGCCCGCCTCGCCCGAGCGGTGTCCGCGCGAATCGAGGTGAACCTGTTCCACCGCACGGAGGCGCGCGTCGGGCGGATCGTGAAGAGGCTCGCCGCGGCGGGCGCGAGGGAGGTGCTGGGTCCCCGTCCGGATGCGCGCATCCCGGGGCTGGAATCGAAGCGGGCCCTGTGCCACCGCGAGGGCCTCTATTCGGCCGACGTCGTCCTCGTCCCCCTGGAGGACGGAGACCGCACGGAGGCCCTCGTCCGCATGGGGAAGACGGTCATCAGCATCGACCTGAACCCCCTCTCCCGGACGTCGCAGAGGGCCAGCGTCCCCATCGTGGACGAGCTCACGCGAGCCCTCCCGAGCATCGAGCGGTTCGCCAGGGAGCTTCGAACGGACCTCCCCGAAGCACGGCGGATCGCCCGGGCGTACGACCGGAGAGGGAACCTCCGGGCCACGCTCGACTTCCTCGGCTGGCGGCTTCGCGGCGTCAAGCCGAAGGCGGACAGGCCTGCGCGCCTCAGGTGAAGTGACCCGGCTTCCACTTGATCGAGCAGCCGTACGGCGGCGTCAGCGGGACGCGGGGTGCCTTGCCTGCCAGGACGTCGTCGAGGGCGTCGCGCAGGTACCGCAGGGTGACCGCGTTCGCGTCCTTGTGGTTGTCGTCCATGCGGCCGCGGTACCGGATCACGCGGTCCTTGTCGAGGACGTAGAAGTCCGGCGTGGCCACGGGGCCCCACGCTTCCGCCACCCTCTGGCTCTCGTCCCGCAAGTAGGGGAAGTTGTAGCCGTGGTCCTTCGCCCGTTCCTGCATGTGCGCCAGGTCGTCCTCGGGATACTTCCCCTCGTCGTTCGCGTTGATCGCGACGAGCTGCACGCCCTTCGCGGCATAGTCCCGCTGCACCTCGACGAAGCGCGACTCCCAGGCCTGCACGTACGGGCAGTGGTTGCAGGTGAAAAAGACGACGACCACGGGCTTGGCCTTGAACGAGCCGAGGGCGTAGGTCTTGCCGTCGATCCCCGGAAGGGAGAAGTCCGGGGCCCTTGCGCCGGGCAGGAGTCCGGGGATCCGGTTGAGGGTCAGGTCTTCGGGCATGCGAACCGGCCTCACCAGACTGTTCGTTCGCATAAGACTTTGCGAGCAAGTTGTCGTTCCGCTCGGGGGCCGCTGCGGAAACTATTTGTGGCACCCCCTGGATGGACCATTCCCGTGACTTAGTGTGAAATACATTGTCGTCACGGGAGGCGTTTTGTCGGGTCTCGGGAAGGGGATCTCCACCTCTTCCATCGGGGTCCTGCTGAAGTCGAAGGGGATCAAGGTCTCTCCCGTCAAGATCGACCCCTACCTGAACGTCGACGCGGGCACGATGAACCCGTACCAGCACGGCGAGGTCTTCGTCCTCGACGACGGCGCGGAGACGGATCTGGACCTCGGGAACTACGAGCGGTTCCTGGACGTGAACCTGACCGGGGACCACAACATCACGACGGGGAAGGTGTACCGCGCGGTGATCGACAAGGAGCGCCGCGGGGACTACCTCGGGAAGACGGTCCAGATCATCCCGCACATCACGGACGAGATCAAGGCGCTGCTCCGCGCGGTGGGAGAAAAGGAGCGCGCGGACGTCGTCCTCATCGAGATGGGCGGGACGGTCGGCGACATCGAGGGCATGCCCTTCCTCGAGGCCGTGCGCCAGCTCGGCCAGGAGGTCGGCAAGGAGAACGTGCTCTACGTGCACACGACCCTGGTGCCGGTCATGGGCGCGGTGGGCGAGCAGAAGACGAAGCCCACCCAGCAGAGCGTGCGCGAGCTCCGGGCGGCGGGGATCCAGCCCCACGTGATCATCGCACGCGGGGAACGGTCCCTCGAACCCGAGGTGAGGCAGAAGATCGCCTTCTTCTCCGACGTCCCGGTGGAGGGCATCATCAGCGCCCCGGACGCCTCCACGATCTACGACGTGCCCCTGCTGTTCGACGGCCAGGGCCTCACGGAGTACGTGATGAAGACGCTCCACTTCGAGCCCAAGCAGGAGGACCTCAAGGAGTGGAAGGAGTTCCTCGAGCGGCTCAAGAACCCCGAGAAGGAGGTCACGATCGCCCTCGTCGGCAAGTACACGCACCTCAAGGACTCCTACATCAGCCACATCGAGGCGTTCCACCACGTCTCCGGCGCGACGCGGATCAAGGTGAACCTGCGCTGGGTCGAGTCCATGGACATCGAGAAGAAGGGCGCGAAGGTCCTCGAGGGCGCCGACGGCATCCTCGTGCCCGGCGGATTCGGGGATCGCGGCATCGAGGGCAAGATCGCGGCGACGCGGTACGCCGCGGACAACGATATCCCGTTCCAGGGGGTGTGCCTCGGCTTCCAGCTCGCGACCGTGGGCTTCGCGCGGGAGACTCTGAGGC
>JAJYKG010000201.1 GCA_021788795.1 Thermoplasmata archaeon
CGACTTGATCGGTCACAACGCCGCGTTGCAGGAGCACTGGATCCGCCGCTTCATCGCCTTCATCATCGACACCATCATCGTGGTGGTCGTGGCGTTCATCTTCAGCCTCTTCCTCCTGATCTTCTCCTGGGCGTGGCCCCTGTACTTCCTGTTCGGGGGCCTGCTCTGGTGGATCTACTCCTTCATCTTCGAGGGCCTCTTCGGCGGCACGGTCGGGAAGAAGCTCGTCTCCCTGCACGTCGTCGCCACGGACGGGGTCATGGACCTCCCGCGGGCCCTCATCCGCAATGTCTCCAAGATCTTCCCCCTCCTGATCCTGATCGACCTCGTCGTCGGCATGGCGACGGAGGGCGACCCCCGCCAGCGCTTCCTGGACCGCATCGCGCACACGACGGTCACGCGGATCGACCAGCAGGCGTACATGGAGGAGCAGTTCCGCATGATGCAGCACGTGCCGCCCCATCCGGCGGCCCCTCCGCCGGGCGCGTACCCGCCGCCCGCGGCTCCCCAGGCGCCGCCCGCGCCGCCGGGATCGCCGCAGGCGCCCCCGCCGGGCGGATGGCCGCAGCAGCAGGGCCCGTGGCCGGGACAGGCGCCCGCGCAGAGCTCCTGGCCCCAGCACCAGTGGGACGAGCAGGGCCAGCTCAAGCCGGAGATGAAGTTCTGCACGGCCTGCGGCGGCCAGCTCGTCTCCCGCGGAGACGGCAAGCTCACCTGCGTCCGCTGCGGCGCGGTCTACTGATCACGGCATCCCGAGGTGGAGCCAGACCAGGTTGAACGCGACCATGCCGAAGTAGCTGGCCACGAGGACGGCACCGCTCCTCGAGCTGATCCTCCACTCGCCCAGCATCAAGGCGAGGAGGAGGAACGAGGACAGGACCATCGCGACGAGGACCGGCAGCAGCATCGTGACGCTGTGTGGCCCCGGGTTCACGATCCCGATCATCCCGAGCGTCAGGAGCGTGGTCACGACCGCAGCCCCGATGCCCTCGCCCAGGACGAGGTCCGTGAATCCCTCCCGGGACGCGTGAAAGGCCGCGGCGATGTCCGGGAGGGATGTGGCCAGGGCGACGACTGTGATGCCGAGGATCCACGGACTCAGGCCGCTCGCCTGGGACAGCCCGATCGCGCCCTGCACGAGGAACTCCGCTCCCATGACGGACCAGAGGACGCCGAAGACGAGCCACTTCATCCCGGCGCGCACCTCGACCCTTCGGCCGAAGATCCATCCGGTCAGCTCCATCTCGATCCGCATGCTCTCGATGCGGTTCTCGATCTCCGACTCCGGGCTCGTCTTCTGGGAAATGAGCAGGTTCAGCGTGTACGGGACGAAGAGGGCGATGAGGGCGACGCCCTTGAAGATCGTGAAGTCGCCGTCCAGGAGCAGGGTCGCGGCCACGAGGCTGACGATGGCGAGGAAGACCGCGTCGCGGAGGACGATCTCCTTGGACGCCTTGATGGGCCGTACGAGGGCGCTCAGGCCAATCACGAACGCGATCGTCACGACGGTCGAGGCGAGGGCGTTGCCCAAGGCCAGGTCCGGGCTGCCCTCCTTCACCGCGATGGCGCTCACGAGGAGCTCGGGCATCGCGGAGAGCGTGGAGACGAGGAGGGCCCCGACGACGAAGCGGCTGCGGCCGATCTTGAAGGAGAGTTTGGCCGCGTTGTCCGTGATGAACTTCGCGCCCTGGTTCAGGACGACGAAGCCGACCGCGATGGCGCCCAGCCAGAGGGCGAGCGAGCTGACCAGCATCCGCTGTCCGGTCCCTTCCGACCTCGCTGCGCACGATGTCACGCGATATGAAGGTTCGTCCGGCCGCCGCGCCGGGTTGACAATCGGCCGTGCCGCGGGGCCCGCGGCGTCGGGACGCGAGAGCTTTATGCGGTCGAGCGCCTGAATGGAAGGGAGGGGAACTCATGGGAGAACCGAGGAAGGCCCGGCTCGAATATGCGAAGGTCGCGCCGGGGATCGTGGAGGCGATGCATGGGCTCGAACGCTACGTCGCGAGGAACCGCGACCTGCCGAGGCCGCTCCTGCATCTCGTGAAGGCGCGGGCCTCGCAGATCAACGGCTGCGCCTGGTGCCTCGACATGCACACGAAGGACGCCCTCGCGGACGGAGAGAGCCCGCAGCGGCTCTACACGCTCAGCGCCTGGCGCGACACGCCGTTCTTCACGGAGAAGGAGAGGGCCGCGCTCGCGTGGACGGAGGCCGTCACGCTCCTCGCGGAGCGGGAGATCTCGGACGAACTGTACGCCGAGGTGCGCGGGCACTTCTCCGAGAAGGACCTCGCGGACCTGACCCTGGCCATCGTCGCGATCAACGGATGGAACCGCCTCAACGTCCCGTTCAGGACCCCGGTGGGGGACTACCAGCCCCCGGCGCGCGACCCTCCCGCGGACGGGTAGCGGATCGCCGCCGCGATGCCGCGGCCCATGGGGTCCGCGCGCAGGGTCCCCGCGGCCGCCCGTCCGCGACGCTTCGGCGGAAGGTTCATGCCACCGCGGCGCTACGGAGCGCGGCGGGCCGGGACGGCCCCGGAGGGCCGAGAGCCGTGCGGGGAGGGAAGGCGACTCGACATCGGCGGTTCGTGCCGAGGGATGCCCATGAGCTGGCGGCCTACCTCGGCCGGCTGGCCTTCGCCCTGGCGGTCTGCGATCTCGCCGGAGTGGGGTTCAGCTACGGTTGGCGGTCGTAGGGCTGGGACGTCCCGACCGCCATCGGCACGATCATCTTCATCGGGGCGGGAGTCACTTTCTTCCTGGCCTTGACCCGGGTCTACGCATTCGCGGCCATGGTGGAGGGAACCACGAACCCGCGTTGGGCGGATGCGGCGACCGCGGCGTACGAGTACGAGCTCTCCAGACCGTTGTCGGAGCCGGGCCTGTGGACCCTCATCGGGCTGACGCTCTTCGTCTTCGCCTTGGTCTTCGCCCTCAGCACAGCCGCCGGACTCGCGGTGGCGGTCGCGCTCGTCCCGATCGGCGGCGCGGTATGGACCTTCGACTGGCGGAACCAGCCCCATCCCGTCCGGGCGGACCCGCGTCTGCCCTGAGGGAACTCGGGGCCCGCGGGGCCCGGGCTCAGGTCACCAGGTCCTTGAGCCGCCCGCTCTCGATGCCCCGGCGGATCTCCATCGCGACCCGCCGCCCGGTGCTCATGGGCCGCCGCCAGAGGCTGTTGCCGTACGGATGGCCGACGGACACATGGACGTTCGTCCCGCCGCCGATCCGCGGCGCCACGTCGTAGATGTAGAAGTGGAGGTCCTTGTCCACCGCGGTCTGCAGGGTGAACGGACCGATGATCCCCGGCGCGTAGTGCTCCTGGGTCGCCTTCACGTACTTCTCCGCGAGGACGAACGCCTCGCGGAGGCTCGATTCGCGGAGGGTCGCGCTGTTGTGCCCGACGACTGTGTACTCGGGGATGCGCTGGTCCTCGCTCAGCGTGAGCTGCTGCTCCGCCGGGAGGCGGACGTGCCCGTCCAGGGAGGTCTCGAACCGCCAGTCGATGCCGAGGAGCTCGATCTTCTCGCCCCGCTCCTCGATCGGCGAGTAGAAGAAGTCGAAGTTGAAGATCGGGCCGATGATGTACCGTTCGATCCGCGCGGTCCCCAGGTCCTCCTTCGAGATGACGCCCTGCCTCAGCAGCTTCCCGGATTTCTCCTGGTACTCCTTCGCGCTCGCCGCCGTGAAGAAGCCCCGCTCGAGCTTCTTCACCTTGTGGTGGAGCTTGACGATCACGAGGCCGTCGATGTCCTCCGGGTCCTCGATCTTCTCGGGGAACGGCAGCCCGGCCTTCTCCAGGAGCCAGTAGTAGCTGCGCTCCTCCTCGCGCTCCTCCGTGCGCAGGAGGTTGCGGCTCCCGACGAGCGG
This sequence comes from Thermoplasmata archaeon, assembly GCA_021788795.1. Lineage (GTDB taxonomy): Archaea > Thermoplasmatota > Thermoplasmata > RBG-16-68-12 > RBG-16-68-12 > RBG-16-68-12. The sequence continues at coordinate 3,874 of JAJYKG010000201.1, forward strand.
TACGCGGAACGCGTCCTCGATCTCCTTGAGGTCGCAGTACGAGGTGAAGGACCGGTTGGGGACGAAGAGGACGCTCTCCCGGCGGAAGCGCGCCTGGACCTTCTCGGAGAGCACATCCTTGAACTTGGGGAGCACGAGGGCCTCGTCGACCATTCCGCGCACGAGGCGGCCGTCGCCGCCGCGGACCGCCCGGAAGTACCGGGCGTACGGAGCCTCGCGCCCCTCCTCGCACACGGCGAGGGTCCGGAAGCCCTCCTCCGCGGCGCCGTCGCAGACGTCAAGGGCAGAGTGCGACCCGATGGCCGCGATCTGGATCTTCGATGGATCGTACCCTTCCAGGATCTCGAGGACGGCCTCTCGCTCGATCATGGCCCACCCAGTTTGGCACGGATGGAGAGAGGATCCTTAATCCTTTGTGACCGCCCGCGGTCCCCGGCGGGTTAAAAAAGAG
>JAJYKG010000202.1 GCA_021788795.1 Thermoplasmata archaeon
CTCGGCTTCCTGGCCGCGGCCGCTCCCGCGGGCTCGGTCATCGGAGGGCTCGGGATCGGGGTCCTCGCGGACGCCCTCGGCTTCTCAGGGATGTGGCTGGTCCTAGCGGTCCTGTACCTCCTCTGCCCTGCCGCGGGCGCCTTCTTGAAGGACGTTCCGGGGACGCCGGGGCGGGCGCCGAGGTCCGCGCCGCGGCGACGCGGCACGTGGCGCGCGGCCTTCCTCATCCTGCTCGTGGGCAGCATCCTCGCCGCCTTTGGCTCGTTCATCGGGGCGCTGGGGCGTTCCCTCGCCATGGAGACCACCTTCAGCAACCAGCAGATGACGAGCACGGTCGCAGCCAGTGGGCTCGCCACGCTGCCCGTCCCGTTCCTCGTCGGCTTCCTCTCGGACCGCCTCGGACGCCTGCGGTTCCTCGCGCTCTGCTATGCCGCGGGGGCCGCGGGCCTCGCCGTCTACGCGGCCTCTGGGGCCCTGTGGCAGTTCTGGCTCGCGTCCGCCCTGGTAGCCTTCGTCTCCTACGTGGCCCCGGGCGTGGGCTCGGCCCTTATCGTGGACCTCGTCCATCGAGAGTCCGTGGGCCGGAGTCTGGCCCTCTACAGCGCCATCGGATGGACGGGCGGGATCCTCGGATTCGTCGCGGGCGGGTACCTGTTCCCGGGACTGGGCTTCGCGACGACTTTCCTCATCGGCGCGGCCCTCCTCGTCATCGCCATCCTCCTCCTTCCCCCCGTCGGATGGACCAGGGGGTCCGTCCGGCATCGGCAAGAGGGAATGAGGTCACCCGAAGTCGTGGTGCGAAAGGAATAAGTCGGACTGGCGGCTTCGCCCAACCGGTTGGGACCATGGAGATCCTCAGAGGAGTCCACCTCTTCGAAACCTACGCGAACACGTACGTGCTCACCGACAGCAGCCTCATCCTCATCGACACGACCTCCGAGCTGGATGCGGGCAAGCTGCTGGCCCACATGGAGAAGGCGAGGATCCGGCCGAAGGACCTCGCGTCGATCGTCATCACCCATGTCCATCCGGACCACGTGAGCGGTCTGGCGCGGATCAAGCGCGACGCGGTCGGCGCGAAGGTCGTCTCCTCGAAGATCGAGGCGGAGTACATCGCGAAGACCCGGACCTACGACGGCCCGCCGGGGGCGCAGTACCAGAAACAGCCGCCCACGCCGGTCGACGTCGCCTTGGACGACGGACAGGCCCACGACGGCCTCAAAGCCATCTTCACGCCCGGCCACACGCGGGGCAGCATGTCCCTCCTGGACGAGTCGCACTCCCTGCTCATCGCCGGGGACGCGGCGAACAACGAGAACGGTCTCGGTCCCATGGACGACAGGTACAACGTGGATCCGAAGCAGCACCGCGAGTCCATCAAGAGGCTCGCCACGTTCCACTTCGAGAACGCCGTCTTCGGGCACGGGAAGCCCATCGTGGGTGGCGCGTCCGCCCAGTTCGTCGGCCTGGCGAAGCGCCTCTGACGGCCGCGGTCACTCGGATGGCCGGGGCGCAAGCCACCGCGCCACGACGTCCTCGTGCGAACGCGCGTACGCGGATGCGGGCAACGCCTTCGGGTCCTGCCACGCGAGCTCCGAGAACCACGGCGGGACCTTGAGCTGCCAGGACGCAGGCGGCGTCGCGTCGACGAAGAACCAGACGTCGTAGTGCATCTTCCCCGCGGCGAACTTGGCCGCGTACACATCCGTCTCCACGCGCGGCTCGGAGTACCTCATGCCTTGGATCTGGAGAATCTCCTCCCCGACCCGCCGCGCCGCGGCCCGCGGCTCCTCGCCGAACTTGAGATGACGGGCCGGCAGGATCCAGCCTCCCGCGTTCGCGCGACGCCGCGAGGCGTCGAGCCCCGCGAGTTCCTCCCACTGGGGATGGTCCGCGTACTTCCCGAGGAGGATCTTCCCATCCCTTCGGACGAACAGGAAGGCGTTGATGCACATCCCTCCCTCGGGAGGATGCCAGAAGCCGAGGGGGGAGGACTGGTCGCGGATCCAGAGGAACGGGCCATCGCCGGGCATGGCCTCGCCAAGACGCCCCGGCAGAAGAACCCGACGCCTACGCCTGGCGGGGCGCGCGGCCGCCGGCGAAGCGGATCATGAGCCAGTCCAATGCGCCCCTCGGGATCACGGCGACGAACCCCGTGGCCATGCTCTCCCGGAGGCGGACGCGGTACCTCGCCTGGGGATGGGAGGACCGCACCGCCCGCAGGATCGTCCGCGCGACCAGCTCGGGGCTCGCGGCCCACCGCTCGTGGCCCTGCTCCCGCATCCGCTCGTACACGGGCTGGAAGGCGCTGGGCGACTGCAGGATGACGTGGCTCTCGTTCCGGGCGAGGCGGTTGAAGTTCGTGGCCACGGGGCCCGGTTCGACCAGGGCGACGCGGATGCCGGCGGGCTTGACCTCGGCCCGGAGCGCGTCGCTGAAGGCTTCCAGGGCGAACTTCGAGGCGCAATACGCGCCCATGAGGGGCACGCTCACCTTGCCCGCGAGCGAGCTGACGTTCACAATCCGTCCGGAGTGCTGGACGCGCATGGTCGGGATGACCTCGCGGCAGAGCTCGAGGGCGCCGAAGACGTTCACCTCGAACTGGTGGCGGAGGTCGTCCCGCGGAAGATCCTCCACGGCCCCGAGCTTCGCGAAGCCCGCGTTGTTCACGAGGACGTCGATGCGGCCCGCCTGCCGCAGGACCTCCTGGATGACGCGGTTCGGGCCCGCCTCGTCCGCCAGGTCGAGCCGGAGGATCTCGAGGGCCAGGTCCGCCGCGGCGGCACGGAGGGAAGCTTCGCCGGCGTCGGACCGCACGGTCGCGAAGACCCGGTAGCCCGTGCGGGCGAGGAGGAGGGCGGTCGACCGGCCGATGCCTGAAGAGGCGCCCGTGACCAGGGCGACCGGGCGCGCGTCCGCGGACATGGGGCCGCCACGCGCAGCCTCCGTAAAAGGGTTCGCCGCAAAGGAGGGACGAAATGTCGCTCGCCGACAATGAAGGAGAGAGGTTTAAGAGGGACCGGCCGCCATAGACGACGCCGCAATCACCACCCGCCGCCCGGAGGCCCCCAGGTTTGTCCTTCTCGCACGGATTCCGCTCGCTCTCCCGCACGGTCCCCATCCTCGCTTTGGCGCTGGCGTTCCTCCTGTCGTTCGCGGCCCCGGTCCTCGCACGTCCCGCGCAGCAGGCGGTCTCGACGAACTTCCCCGTGTACGCGACCTTCACGCCCAACGACCCGTACTACAAGCTCGGGGACCAGTGGGGCCTGAATATGATCGACGCGCCCAAGGCGTGGGACGTCACGCTGGGCAGCCCCAACGTCACGGTCGCGGTCGTCGACACGGGCGTGTGGTACACGCAGCCCGACATGGCGCCGAACATGTGGGTCAACACGAACCCTGCGTATTACGGGACCCACGGTTTCAACTTCATCAACAACTCCTACTACCCGATCGACTCCGACGCGTCGAGCGGGACCTACCATGGCACCGGCGTGGCCGGCGTGATCGCCGCGGTCATCAACAACGGCATCGACATCGCCGGGGTGGCCAACGTGAGGATCATGGCCGTCGAGGCCCTCGGACCGAACGGCGAAGGGAGCTCGACGAACACCTCGCTCGCGATCCAGTGGGCCGCGGACCACGGCGCCCGGATCATCAACCTCTCCCTCGGCACGAACACGACCCTGATTGGGCCCACGGACATCTCCAACGCGGTCAACTACGCCTGGAGCAAGGGCGCGCTGGTGATCGCAGCGGCCGGGAACGCGGGCACGAACAGCCTGGACTATCCGGCCGCCCTCCCGAACGTGGTCTCCGTCGGCGCGGTGGACCCGACGGGGACGCGCGCCTCCTTCTCCAACTACGGGACGGGGCTTCAGCTCACCGCCCCCGGCGTGCAGATCGAAACGCTCGATGGAGGCGGGAATCCCCCCCACCCCCTGGACGGCACCTCGCTCGCCACGCCCTTCGTCTCGGGCGTCGCGGCCCTCCTGCTGTCCCTGAACCCGACGCTCACAAACATCGAGCTGTGGAACGTCCTCAACCAGACGGCGGTGTCCCCCACGGGGGGGTACAGCATCCAGTACGGCCACGGCGTCGTGAATGCGTGGAACGCCATCAGCGAACTCAACCAGCCCTTCATCTCGGTGAACAGCTACCCGCAGAGCGTTTCGCGGGGCTCGACCTTCTCCATCGGCTGGTCCATCCTGCGTCCGGCCAACCTGTCCGCGGCACAGAGCCTGACGGTGACGGATACGCACATCGTCTACGGAACG
>JAJYKG010000203.1 GCA_021788795.1 Thermoplasmata archaeon
ACGCGGGCATGCGCGTCGAGATCGCGAAGGAGGAGATCCGCAAGGAGCTCCTGGCGAACCGCCAGGCGGACACGCTGTACGAGCCGGCCGCCGAGGTCGTGTGCCGCTGCACGACCCGCGCGATCGTCAAGGTCGTCGAGGACCAGTGGTTCCTGGCGTACGGCGACCCGGCGTGGAAGGCGAAGGTCCACGAGGCCCTCGCCCACATGACCCTCCATCCGGAGGCCGTCCGGAAGCAGTTCGACTACGTGGTCGATTGGCTCCAAGACTGGGCCTGCGCCCACCACAAGGGGCTGGGCACGAAGTTGCCCTGGGACGAGCACTGGGTCATCGAGTCCCTGTCCGATTCGACGCTCTACATGGCGTACTACACGATTGCCCACGTCCTCCAGGGCGGCAGCCTGCGGAGCGAGGTGTCGTGGGCCGCGAGGCTCGATGACGCCTTCTTCGACTACGTCTTCCTCGGCCGCGGGGACGCCGGGACCGTCGCCGCAGAGCTTGGCCTCGCGGTGGAGGAGGTCGAGGCGATGCGTCGTGAGTTCACCTACTGGTACCCCTTCGACCTCCGCAACACCGGGAAGGACCTGGTCCAGAACCACATGGCCTTCTGCCTGTTCAACCATGCCGCGGTCTTCCCCCCCGAGATGCTGCCCCGGGGCTTCGGGATCAATGGGTACGTCCAGCTCGGCGGACGGCGCATGTCCAAGTCCCATGGGAACGTGCACTACATCCGGGACGCCCTGCGCGAGTGGGGGGCCGACGTGGTCCGGCTCACGTGCGCCAACGCCGGCGACGGCCTGGACGACCCGAGCTTCGACCAGGAGTTCGCGGACGCGGCCCGGGACCGGCTGGCGGACTGGTACACCCTCGCCACGGTGCCGCCCGCCGCGCGGGACGAGCGGCGGACGATCGACGCGTGGTTCCTCTCCACCTTGAACCGCGCGGTCGCCGCGGCGACCGCGGAGATGGAGGCGATGAACTACAAGGCAGCGCTCCGGGTGGGCTACTTCGACCTCCAGGCGGCGTGGTCCTGGTACCTCCGGCGGTGCGGCGGGACGCCCCACCGCGACGCCCTCGCGCGGTTCGTCGAGGTGCAGACGAAGCTCCTGGCCCCCTTCGCGCCCCACGTCGGCGAGGAGATCTGGCGGCGGCTCGGCCATGACGGCTTCCTCTCGAGCGCGCCCTATCCGGAGCCGAGGGACGCCGAGATCGATCCGTCGGCCGAGGCGGGCGAGGCCCTGCTCCAGTCCGCCCTCGGTGACGTCCGCGAGATCCTCAAGGTCACGCGCATGAAGCCGAAGCGCGTCGCCCTCTACGTCGCGCCCGCGTGGAAGACGCGCGTGCGCGCGCTCGCGATCGACTTGGCCCGCGCGGGCCCGGTCCCCATGAGCGCCCTCATGGAGAAGACGCTGGCGGAGCCTGGGATGCGGGAGCGCGCGAAGGACGTCGCGGCGTACGCGAAGCGCGTCTCCGAGGACCTGCGGCGGACGAAGCCCGACGAAGCCGCGCGGTTCACCGTGGCCGACGAGATGACCCTGTTCGCGGAGAACGCCGCGTTCTTCGCGTCCGAGCTCGGTTGCGCCGTGGACGTGTACCGCGCGGACGACCCGGCCCGGTGGGACCCAGCGAAGAAGGCGGACCACGCGGTGCCCGGTCGGCCGGCGATCTACGTGGAGGGACCGTCGTGAAGATCCCCCGCCCCAAGCCGCCGGAGACGCAGTTCAAGCGGAAGCGCGCGCCGCCCCCGCAGGCCACGAAGCTCCTCATCGCCTCCCTGTCCGCGGGCCTCGTCTTCATGGCCGTCCTGGCGATCGTCTTCGTGCCGCGCGCCCTCGAGGCGAACCAACCCCCGTCCACCCTCCTCCATCTCGGGCTCAACGAGACCGCCTCGCCCACCCGGATCGAGGTGACCTACGCGCTCGTCGATCTGGGCCTCGCGAAGTTCAACGCGACGCTCCTCCGGAACAACGTGACCGTGGCGACGCTGCCGGCGGGCCTCAATGCCACCGCGGGCGGCCTGGGATTCACGGACGCGAACCACGACGGGCTCCTCGACGCGGGCGACTACTTCACGCTGCCCGCCGGTCCGCAGGCCACATACCAGTTCCAGGTCTGGCAGGGCGACGTCGGGCACCTCGTCGGCGTCCTGACGTGGACGGGCGTCATCCCGTGACGGCACGGGCGTCGGAATCTTTAACTAACGGGGCACGTTAGGCGGCCCCGCGGGCCTGTAGCTTAGCTAGGTAGAGCGATCGGCTCTTATCGGCACGCCTGTCGGGATGTCGAGAGACACCGATAGGTCAAGGGTTCGAACCGACCGCGCGGACGTTCCCGCGGTCCCGGAAATCCCTTCAGGCCCGCTCCGTTTTCCCCGACCGTGGTAGCGGTGCGGCCAGGCCGCCGCTCGCGAACGTTCATCCGGCGGCGGCGCATCGCGGGACCGACCATGGCCCGTAACCTGTACTTCGTCGGCACGGCCGGCAGCGGCAAGTCGACCATGGTCTACGCGTTCCAGCTCTGGATGAACTCCCAGGGCCTCGACTGCGTGACCGTGAACCTGGACCCCGGGGCGGAGTCCCTCGCCTACGCCCCCGACGTGGACGTGAAGGACTGGGTGGACCTCGACACGGTCATCCGGGAGCAGGGCCTCGGGCCGAACGGCGCGCAGGTCGCGGCCGCGGACATGCTCGCCCTGAACGCGAAGGAGATTGCGGACGTCCTGGACACCTTCGAGACGAGCTATTTCCTCATCGACACGCCTGGCCAGATCGAGCTCTTCACCTTCCGGTCCTCCGGTCCCGCCATCATCGACGCGTTCGGCCGCGACGACTCGGCGTTCGTCTACCTCAACGACCCGAACCTGGTGCGCAGCGCCTCCGGGTTCATCTCCTCGGTCCTCCTGAGCGCCATCGTCCAGTTCCGCCACGCCCTGCCTTTCATCAACGTCCTCAGCAAGTCGGATCTCCTCTCGGAGGAAGAGCTGGAGCGGGTCGTCAAGTGGTCCCTGGACCCCATCGCCCTCTACGAGGCCCTCGTCGCCGACGCGGCCACGCCGAAGACCCTCCTCGACGTCGAGTTCATGCAGAGCATGGAGACGATCGGCGTGTACCGCCGCCTGGGCCCGGTGTCCTCGGAGCTCATGTTCGGGTTCGAAGAAATCTACAACCAGGTCCAGCAGACCTTCGAGGGCGGCGAGGATCTCTCGAAGGACTAGGCGCTCCCCCGCCCCGGCGGTCTCAGACGGGATAACCACCGCGGCCCCTTCATATCCGACGTGGGGCCGTGCCGCCGCGGCGAGACGGTGCTCCTCCGCGAGAATCCCTACGACTTCGTGGCCCCGGCGACCGAACCGCGGCGATAGACGCGCAGGGCGCGCCGGACGAAGCCCAAGGCGGCCTGATCAGAACATCAGTTTCTCGAACGCCGCGAGCGTCTCGGGGCAGCGCTCGCGGAGCGTGTCCAGGATCGTCCGCACGGTCAGCGGCCGCGGGTCCGCCTCGGCGAGGGCGTGCACGATCGTGTCGATCGTCGCGTCGTCGACCTTCTGGAGGGCCTCCTTCACGAGGTAGTGGCGGGCGAGTTCCTCCTCCATCCGCGAGCGCCACGCGCGATCGTACGCCATCAGCGTTGCCGCGGTGGTGTCCCCGCCCTGCACCGCGCGCGCCGCGACCTCCCCCGCCAGCCTTCCGGAGAGGAGGCCGTTCTGGATCCCGGCCCCGGTCAGCGGGTCGATGAGCCGCGCCGCGTCCCCCGCGAGCATGATCCCGTCCGCCACGCTCCGGTCCACCGGAAGGCTGGTCGTCACGCCTCCCGCGACCTCCTCGATCACCTCGCCCTTCGCGAGGCCCGGGTGGCGGGCGATGAAGGCGTCCAGGTAGACCTTGACTTCGGCTCGATTCTTGAGCCGCGACAGGGGGATGCCCAGGCCCACGTTGACGACGTCGTCGCCCTTCCAGAACACCCAGGCGTAGCCGCCCGGCGCGACGCGGCCCAGGTGGGCGTCGCTGAACCTCGGATCGCCCTCCGCCCCCGCGAGGGTGTACTGGAGGCTCGACGCCACGTCGCGCGTGCGGAGCGGGGGTTGCATCCCGGCCCAACGCCCGACCTGGCTCTCGAACCCATCGGCTCCGATGACCACCTTCGCGCGGACCCGGAAGGTCTCGGCCATGTGCTCGCACACCGCGCCCACGATCCGGCTGCCCTCCGACCGGAGGCCGAAGGCGGTCGTCTTGATTGCGATTTCCGCGCCGGCCCGGGCGGCCCCCTTCG
>JAJYKG010000204.1:0-3867 GCA_021788795.1 Thermoplasmata archaeon
GTGATGATCTTGATCGTCGTGCTCTTCCCGGCGCCGTTGGGTCCGAGGAAGCCGAAGACCTCGCCGCGCTTCACGTAGAAGGAGATGCCGTCCACCGCGCGCACGTCCGGGTCGAAGGTCTTCCGGAGGTCCTTCACAAGGAGGATGGCATCGGTTTTCGTGACCACCTTGGGGTCGGGCGCCGCTGCGTGAGCAGGGGTGAGCGTGCCCGCCAGCGTCGGCGAGGATTCCATAGAGGGGACGACGAGTCCTTCCACTGACTGCTGAGCCATACCCTGCGGCCCATGCCCCCGTTGTTTTTAAGCCCACCGAAATTCCAGCGGCTACATCGTGCGTGGTCGAGGCCGCGGGAGCCCACGATGGCGGCGCACCGGACCATAGAATACCTTCTTATCGGGCGGTTCCTCTCGCGGCGGGGCAGACGCGCGGAGGGACCCCATGCCGAAACCCAGGAGAACTGCGACCGCCAAGCTGACGCGACCGAGCTTGCTCTTCCTGAGCACTCCGCAGGAGGTCGCCGAACATTCGCAGGCGGCCCTGCGGCGGGTGCGCGCCCGCCTCGATCGGATCGCCCGGACGAAGGGGCGCCGCACGGTCGACAACACGCTGCGGCCCTTCAACGACGTTTCCAACCTGCTGTCCCAGGTCGCCCTCCAGACCCAGCTCCTGTTCAACGTGCACACGGACGCTGCGGTGCGGGACGCGTCGAACAAAGCCTACCTGGCGGCGGACAGCCTCGCCACGGAGATCAGCCTCCGCCGCCCGCTCTACGAGGCGTTCCGCGCCCTCGACGTCTCCCGCGCGGACGCGGAGACGCGCTACGCGGTCACCAAGATCCTGCGCGACTTCCGCCGCGCGGGCGTGGACCGGGACGAGGCGACGCGGGCGAAGATCAAGGCCCTCAACGACGAGATCTCCGAGATCGGCTCCGCGTTCGACCGCAACATCAACGAGGACGTGCGGTCCATCCAGCTCGACGATGCGGCGGAGCTCGAGGGCCTGCCCGAGGACTACATCGCACGCCACGCACCCAAGGACGGCAAGATCGCGGTCACGACCGCGTATCCGGACGCCCTCCCGGTCTTCCAGTACGCGAAGCGCGCGGACGTCCGGCAGCGGCTCCAGAAGGAATTCATGGACCGGGGCTACCCGAAGAACCTCGAGGTGCTCTCCCGCCTCCTGGAGAAGCGGAACGAACTCGCCAGACTCCTCGGCTACGAACACTACGCGGCGTACGTGACGGAGGACAAGATGGTGCGCTCCGCGCGCGCCGCGGCGGACTTCGTCGAGAAGGTCGAGCGCGCCGCGGGTCGCCGGGTCCAGGGGGACTACGCGACGCTCCTGGGACGGAAGCGCCAGGACACGCCGGGGGCCGCGTCCCTCGACGCGTGGGACGCGAGCTACTACACGGAGCGCGTCCGGGCGGAGCAATGGGCGTTCGACTCCCAGGAGATCCGCCCCTACCTGGAGTTCGGCCGGGTGAGGGACGGGCTCTTCGACATCACCGGACGACTCTTCGGCCTCACCTACCGGCGCGTGCGGGGCGTCCCCGTGTGGCACCCGTCCGTCGAGGTGTACGACGTCTACGAGGGCGGGACGCGGCGCGGACGGTTCTACCTCGACCTGCATCCGCGGGAGGGCAAATACAGCCATGCCGCGGAGTTCCCCCTCGTCATCGGCCTGCGCGACGTGCAGCTGCCTCAGGCCGCCCTCGTCTGCAACTTCCCCGACCCGCGGGCCTCCGCGGGACCGGCCCTCATGGAGCACGCCGAGGTGGAGACCTTCTTCCACGAGTTCGGCCACCTCCTCCACGCAATCCTCTCCGGACGCACGAAGTGGCTGAAGACGGGCATGGACGCGATCGAGTGGGATTTCGTCGAGGCGCCGTCCCAGATGCTCGAGGAGTGGGCCCGGCGGCCCGAGAGCCTCGCGCGGTTCGCGCGCCACCACGAGACGGGCGAGCCCGTGTCGAGAGATCTCGTGGAGCGGATGGAGCGGGCGCACGAAGTGGCCCGCGGCCTCTGGGTGGCGCGGCAGGACTACTTCGCCGCCCTCTCCCTCGCCTATTACAGCCGCGACCCGGCCGGGCTGGACACGACGGCCCTGGCGGAGGAACTCAACGCCCGGTACTACCCGGTGCCCTGGCACCCGGGGACGCACTTCCAGTGCAATTTCGGCCACCTGAACGGCTACTCGGCGATGTACTACACCTACCTCTGGTCCCTCGTCATCGCGAAGGATCTGTTCAGCGCGTTCGCGAAGCAGAAGTCGATCCTCGAGCCGCGCCTGGCGAGGCGGTACCGCAAGGCGATTCTGGACCCGGGCAGCACGCGGCCGGCGGCCGACCTCGTGAAGGCGTTCCTGGGCCGCGGGATGCGCTTCGACGCCTTCGCCTCCTGGCTGAACCGCGGGGCCCCCTGACCCCCACGAATCCGAAGAATACGCATCGACCCATGCGCAACCTACTTAACCTCGTAGGCGGGCATCGCGCTGGTCCCACCGGGGTGGGGCAGAGGGGAAGCCGGGCATGGACATCGTCAGCATGTTGAACCTCACGGCCCAGATCGAGGGGTTCGAGTGGATCATCCTCCTGATCATCGTCGCGGCCCTCTTCCTGTTCGGGCCCCAGAAGCTGCCCGAGCTGGCGCGCGGCTTCGGCCGCGCGATGGGGGAGTTCCGCCGCGGACAGATGGAAGTCCAGAAGGAGATCACGCAGCAGTTCGGGACCGCCGCGGCGGACCCGCGGACGCGGGAGCAGCGGGCGGCGGAGGCCCTCGGAGTGGCCACCACGGGCAAGAGCGACCTCCAGCTCAAGCTCGACATCGCGCGCTCCCTGGACAAGGTGCCCGACCACGTCGTGGGTGCCGCGGCGCAGGCGCTCGGCCTGCCCTCCGCATCGCCGACGGCGGTCCTGCGCGAGCAGATCCTGAAGGCCCTCAACGGCTGAGGCCGCGTCCTATCCGACGTCGATGCCCGCGAGCCGGCGGGCCATCTCCTTCTTGCGCTCCAGGTCCGCGGTCTGGCGGATGCCCAGGAGGGCCGCGGCGGGCGAGCCGCCGCCGTGCATGCACAGGGTCGACAGCTTCCCCGGGCCGAAGACCATGCTCTCGAGGAGGCGCGCGACCCGCAGGCGCTTCTCCGCGGTGACGTCCCGGGACCCGCGGTAGTACTTCTCCACGAAGGGGCCGATGCGGTCGGACCGCAGGTCCTTCTCCGAGGGCATGCAGGACACCATGCCCCCGCCCACGTCCTCCGCGAGCCTCTGGATCTCGTAGGGCATGCGCGTCACGCTCGTCTTCGTGACGTTCGCGAGCAGAGGGTCCGGGAACCACGCGCCCGACGGGGTGGCCTGGCCGGCGTACGCCGCGCCCAGCGCCTGCGCGTACATCGCCTCGGACAGGTAGGTCATCTCGACGAAGCGGTCCGCGAGCGGCCGCGAGAGACCGTTGTACTCCGCGAGGAGCGCCGCGGCACCCGTGAGCACGTCGCCGCAGCCCGCGAGGCATCCGCCCAGGGTCATGCGGTGCAGGAGGACGAACTTGGAGACGACGTCCCCGGTGAAGTCGACCTCGCCGTTCATGAAGACCCGCTCCTTCGGCACGAACACGTCGTCGAAGAGGACGAGGGACTCCGAGGAACCGTAGCGGACGTTGCCCTTGTCGAACCCGTCCTCCAGCTTCCGCTCGTCCCCCGTCTGGCGGTCCACGACCTGGGTCACCCCCTCCGCGTCGAGCGGGATGGCCGCGGCCACCGCATGGTCCCGCTCGGCCTCGGAGAACGCGCCCCCGGGCTGCACGAGGATCTCGTGGGAGCCGACGGCCCCGCCGATCATCGTCTTCGCGCCCCGGACGACGATCCCGTCGCGAC
>JAJYKG010000204.1:3877-4214 GCA_021788795.1 Thermoplasmata archaeon
GCTCGAGCCCGCGCCGCCCGCGTCGCGGCGCTCCTCCACGACCCGCAGGTAGACGTCGGGGTCGGGCTGGTGCTTCGGCTTCAGGGAGCGTACGCCCTTCGGGTCCGTGAGCGCGCCCGCGACCGTGAGGTCCTCGCGCTGCACCCGCGCCACGTACCGCTGGAGGCGGCGGTGGTAGTCCGTCCCGAGGCGCGCGTCCATCTCGAACGTGGTGTGCCAGAGGGCGTTCATCGCGTCCCAGCCGCAGCAGCGGCTCGCGGTGCACACGCCGGTGCGCTGGCAGAGGAACCGGGCGACGTTCACGCGGTTCACCAGCGCGTCGCGGGAGGCATGGATG
>JAJYKG010000205.1:0-2922 GCA_021788795.1 Thermoplasmata archaeon
CATGGCCCTCGCGTGCAACCCGAAGGTCGTCATCGCGGACGAGCCGGTCACGGCCCTGGACGTCATGATCCAGGCGCAGATCCTCGAGCTCCTCGAGCGCCTCAAGCGGGAACTGGGCCTCTCGATGATCCTGATCTCCCACGACCTCTCCGTGATGGCGGAGACCTGCGACTCCATGGCGATCATGTACGCCGGCAAGATGGTCGAGACGGGCTCCGTGGACGACGTGTTCGAGCATCCGAACCACCCGTACACGAAGGACCTCATCGCCGCGTTCCCGGACATCGAGGGCCCGCAGATCCTGCCCGCGTACATCCCCGGCCTCCTGCCGAGCCTCATCGACCCGCCCCAGGGTTGTCGCTTCCATCCGCGGTGCAAGTTTGCGTTCGATCGGTGCGTCACCGAGGATCCCGGGTTGGACCCCATCGGGGAGACCCACCGCTCGGCCTGCCATCTGAACCCCCCTTCCCGCTCCTCGGGGGCCTGAGCATGGCGGCCCCGCGCGCGCCCTTCGTGGTGCTCCGGGACTTCCAGGTGTGGTTCGAGAAGCGGACAGGCTTCCTCGCGGCGCTCCGTCGCGGCGAGCCGGAGCACGTGCGCGCCGTGGACGGCATCGACCTGGAGATCGGCAAGGGCGAGATCTACTGCCTCGTGGGGGAGAGCGGCTGCGGCAAGACGACCACCGGGATGGGCATCCTCCAGCTCGTCGAGCCGACCGGGGGCGACGTCTTCGTCGGCGTGGCGCCCGACGCGCTGGACGCCTACGAGGCCGCGAAGTCGAGGCGGGACGAGACCGCGCTGGACGAGCTCCGGCGCCGGCACTCCCTCACGTACCACGAGAAGATCGAGTGGGGCTCCCGGGACACCGCCCTGTTCGCGGCGATGGCCGCCGTCGGCGCGCTGGCCGGAGCCTTCGCGTCGGCCCTCCTGGGGGTCTCCGTGGACGCCCTCGGCGTGGGCGGGTGGGAATTCCTGGGGGGCATTGTCCTCGGGCTCGTCGCCGGCGTCATCGGGACCGCGCCGTTCCTGAAGCGGCACCGCCGGATTCCCGTGGTCCTCGCCTGCGTGTCCGCCGCGGCCTCCATCGGGGCGCTCTTCCTGTGGCCCTACCTGGGCGCCCTCCTGGATTCGTCCGCATTTCCGCTCGGCGTCATCGGCACCCTCCAGGGAGCTCTAATCACCGCCGCCCTCGAGCCGGTGTTCGCGGCGGTTGCCGGCTGGGAGACGGCGCGGGTGATGGCCGACGTCTGGTCGCGGCGCCAGGGGATCCTCACGAGCCGGATGCGCATCAAGCGGCTTCGGCGCAGTCTCCAGATCATCTTCCAGGACCCGTACGAGTCCTTGAACCCGCGGCAGACGGTCTATGACATCGTCGCGGAACCCCTCCAGGTGAACCGCATGACCCGCGGTCGCGCGGAGACGGCGGATCGTGTGCAGCGCGCCTTGGATGACGCGGGTCTCCGGCCGCCCCAGGACTTCCTCGTCCGCTACCCGCACGAGCTGAGCGGCGGTCAGCGGCAGAGGCTCTCGATTGCCGCGACCCTCGTCCTGGACCCGGACTTCATCGTCGCCGACGAGCCCGTGTCCATGCTCGACGTCTCCATCCGCACGGAGATCATCGAGCTGCTCCTCGAGCTGCGGAAGAACAAGGGCCTCACGTACCTCTTCATCACCCACGACCTCTCCCTCGCCTACGTGATTGCGGACCGCGTCGGCGTCATGTACCTGGGGAAGATCGTGGAGGAGGGGCCGACGCGCGAGCTCATCCGGAACCCCCGCCATCCCTACACGAAGGCGCTCATCTCCGTGGTGCCTATCCCGCACCCGCAGAAGCGCCACAAGCGCCTGATCCTCCGCGGCGAGCGGCCGGACCCCTCGGACGTCCCGCCCGGGTGCCGTTTCCACCCGCGCTGCCCCGTGGCGTTCGAGCGCTGCGGCTGGGCCCCCGATGAGGTCCTGGACGACCTGCGGGAGATCGCGGGGACCGGGCCGATGGCGAAGCTCCTACGGGCTGCCATGCCCGATTCCAAGCGCTCGTTCGTCCTCCCCTCGGGCGCGGCCGACTTGGAGGCTTGGATTCTGGAGCAGATGGCCACATCCAGCGAGGAGTACCGCGCCCTCAAGGCGATTCGTTCCATCGAGACCGCGTCCGGATCGCGGCGGGTCGTGCTCCACGGCCACGAGGAGCCCGTGCTGCGCCGCGTAGGGGCCGGCGTCAAGGTGGCGTGCCACCTCTATGCCGAGGGCGAAAACTCCGCGGTCACCTCGCCGGCGGCTCCCCCGGTCGAGGCGTCGCCTCTCCTTTCGTCGTGAGGCCGCCGGCGCGGCGTCTTCACCGGAGTGGATCGGAAGGTCTCCGGGTGCGTCCTCTCGGCGTCTCAAGTCCGGGCAGCAGCGGCTTCAGGGCGCCGTAGCGGTTCCGCAGGGTCACCTCGCTCACGCCCGCGACGCGGGAAACCGCCTTCTCGGACCGCGGCTCGCCGCAGGCGAGGCCCGCGAGATAGATCGCGGCACCCGCGGTGCCACAGGGAGAGACCGAGGTCGGGCTCCCGGGCGGCTCGAACCGCTGGAGGAGGGAGAGCGCCTCCCGCTCCACGCGGTTGCTGAGTCCCAGCTCGGAGCAGAAGCGCTGCACGTAGTCCGACGGATGGGCCGCGTGGACCGCCAGGCCGAGCTCCCGGTGCAGGCTGCGGTAGGCCGCCCCTACCCGGGTCCGCGGGAGGCCCGTGGCCTTCTGCAGCTCGTCGAGGGTCCGCGGCACGCCTTCCATGCGGCAGGCGGCGTATACCGCGCCCGCCACGAGGAGTTCGAGGGAGCGCCCGCGGGCGAGCCCCCTCTGGATCGCCTTGCGGCACAGGAAGCCCGCCTCGTCCCGCGCGTCCCGTGGCAGGTCGAGGGCCGCGACGAATCGCTGCAGGATCC
>JAJYKG010000205.1:2932-4191 GCA_021788795.1 Thermoplasmata archaeon
AGGATCCGCGTGGCCTCAGGGAGGCTCCGCTCCCCGGGGAGGGCGTGGCTCGCGTGGCGCTGGAGGCGCTGGATCCGGTACAGGGCGCCTCGGCCCTCGAAGGGGATGGCGTTTCCGAGGGCGTCGCGGTAGGGCGCCGGGATCACCGTGGTCAGTCCGGAGGCCCCGAACAGGGGATCGCGAGGGGCCCCCGTGTGGGCGGCCCGCGCCGCGTCCTCGGGCGTGTAGGCCGTCCACTCCGAGGAACGGTCCACCGCGCGTTCCTCGAGGACGAGGCCGCAGCCGTCGCACACCAGCTCGCCGCGGAGGTCGTCGAGGACGAGGTGCGTGCCTTTGCACTCCGGGCACGATCGCTCCTCGTCCACGAACGGCTCGGTTCGGTAGAGACTCGCCATGGTCGGGCCTCCGGCCGCGTAGGCCGAGGGAGGCTCGATAACTCCGTTATATGAGCCCATGGTTCGTACTTTAGGTACGCCTAAATCCGACAGCCATCGCCGGTCCGGGCATCCGGGCTAGGGCGAACGCGGCATCGAGACGTCGTGGCAGTCGCAGTCGCAGGGCTGGAGCACGCCGCTCTGCATCACGTACCCCGAGCACGCGCGCGGGGACGTGGCCGTGTAGCGCAGGGAGGTCTCCTCCAGGTCCTTGTGACCGCCTGCGCACCATGCGGACTTCATGGAGTTCCTCTGCGATGACGCTGCCTCGGCTTGAACCCTCGCTCGCCGCGTCGAGGAACGCGGGCTGCTCGCGGCGGAACCTTCATCCCGGAGGACTCCTACGGGCTCGGCGAGGTCGGCATGCCGGAGACCGTGGGACGCGTCGCGGAGCTGTGGCGGTACCCGGTGAAGTCGATGCGCGGCGAGACCCTTGACCGTATCCAGTGCAACCTCCGCGGCTTCGATGGGGACCGGCGATGGGCCGTGCGGGCGGCCGACGGGAAGCTGGGCAGCGGCAAGTCCAGCCGTCGCTTCCACAGCATGCGCGGTCTGCTCTCGATGGCTGCCTCCCTCGACGCCGCAGGCGCGACCTGGATCCGCTTCCCCGAGGGAGCGGCCCTCCGGGCCGAGGATCCCGCCGCGGCGCGGCGGGTGGCCCAGGTCGTCGGGGAGCCGGCCGAGCTCGTCGGCGAGGCCGAGGTCCCCCACTTCGACCAGGCGCCCCTACACCTCCTGAGCACCTCGTCCCTCGCGTGGCTTTCCGACCTGCGTCCGGGGGATGCGGTGGACCGTCGGCGCTTCCGGCCCAACCTCGTCCTCGCG
>JAJYKG010000206.1 GCA_021788795.1 Thermoplasmata archaeon
GTGGTAGGTGGTCGTGTTCGTGTCTGGGAACAGGGTCATGTTCAGGTAGTACTTCGGCTGCCCGTACGTGATCCAGGCGGTCGACTCCAGGTGGTACGTCGCCGTCGTGTTGATCCAGACCTTCGAGGCCGGGTTCGACAGCGTGTTGCTCACGGAGGCCACGAACGAGGTCTCCGACGAGATGTAGCCCTGCCCGTTCACGAGCATGAAGGCGTCCGTCGTGACGTAGACGGGCCCGTTGTGCTGGAGCCAGCTCGTGAACGCAGCCACGTCACCCGCGCTCACGGTGCCGTCGCCGAGGCCCGTGCCGAAGGTGAAGTTGAGCTGGTCCCGGAGGTTGCGGACGCCGGCGGGGCTGAGGCCCGGGAGCGTACTGTCAGGGTTCAGGGTCCAGTTGCGGTAGATCGTGAGGTTGTTCCAGTCCTTGGTCCCGAAGAGCACGGTCGTCAGGTACGAATCCGGCGCCGAGCGCGAGAGGACGGCGTTCCGCGTCTGGGTCGTGGGCGTGCCGGTCAGGGTGAGGTACGTGCGGTTCGCCGTGTAGCCGTTCGCGTCGATGATCATGCTGTAGGTGCCTGCGGGCGCATAGAACGTGTACAGGCTGCCGCTCACGACCGCGGGGATGACCTTGGTCCCGTTGTACTTGGACACGCCGAGGTTGTACAAGGTCCCCTTCAGCCCCGCGGACACGAACTGGCCCGCGGTGTTCGTCGCATGCCCGACGATCGTGAACTGGGTGCTCATGAGGATGTTGATCGTCCCCGCACTCGTGATCGTCATCGTCTGAATGGACAGCCCGTAGCCGGTGGCGTTGACCTGTACGCTGAAGTCGGTGTCCGACCAGAGGCCGAAGGATGCGTTCCCGGCGTTCGGACCCGCCGTCCCGTTCGTGATGCCCGTCCCGATGAGGGCCGAGAAGCCGGCGGCTTGGCGCGTCGCGTTGTAGACGCTCACGGTCGCCCCGCCGATGTAAGCGCCCGTGGAGGCGCTCTCGACGTGGAACGTGGTCACGAAGCTCGACTTGCCCGTCGGCAGCTGGTTCGTGAGGCAGAGGTCCTTGTTGACCGTGCTCGACCCGTCGAACCGGAATGGCGCCGCGGTGCTGTTCGCGTAGTAGCCGGGCGCGGTGGCGGTGAGCGTGTAGTTGGCCGCCGGGGGAGTGAAGGTGAACACCCCGTCCGCGGGCGTGGTCGTGGTCAGGGGAGTCAGCACGCCGTTCGCATCCGCGAGGGTCACCGTGGCTCCGCCGAGGTAGATTGAGCTGTTGCACTGGCTCACCAGGCCGGTGACCTGATTCGTCGCCGCCTGGGCTGTCGCGGGGAGCAGCGCCATCGCGCTCAGGACGAGCGCGAGGAGCATGAGCACTGCCGCGAATCCACGATGACCCTGGGGGTTCATCCGAGTTCTCTCCTCTGTTAGACTTCGATTCCGGTCCCTACGTCCGGTGACGGGAGGGCCGGAGGATGCGGCGAATTGAGTGGGGGTATTTAAGAGTGCTGGAATCACCCCGCGCCGCGTTTCTTGGTACGATTCTGGAACTCCCCCGCGGGGCCCGGCGCGGCGAGTCCTCCGGGGCCGCCGCGCCCGTTTCGCAGAGGCCAGCGAAAGCTCCATGACCGCGGGGCCCATGCGGCGCGCCGTGGCTCTCGGGTACGTCTTCGTGGCCGCGACCGCGATCTTCGTCGCGACCTATGTCCTCATCTCCATGCGGAGCCTCGGCCGCTTCCCCCTGGACCGCCCCTCCGTCGCGCTCCTCGGGGGCGCGCTCATGCTCGTGTTCGGCATCCTGACGCCGGCCGAGGCGATGGCGTCGATCAACCTCGACGTGATCCTGCTGCTCGTCGGGATGATGATCCTCGTCTCCGGCCTGGACGTGTGCGGCTTCTTCGACCTCGTGTCCACCTGGATCGCCTCACGGGCGAAGACCCAGTTCGCGTTCCTCGCGGGCCTCATGGTCGCGGCGGCCTTCCTGTCGGCCGTCGTCCTCAACGATGCGATCGCCCTGCTCATGACGCCCATCGTCGTGCGCAGCGCCCGCACCCTCCGGGTCCGTCCGGTCCCCTACCTGGTCGCCCTGGCCATCGCCGCGAACGTGGGGAGCGTGGCGACGGAGATCGGGAACCCGCAGAACGCCTACATCGCGATCGAGTCCGGAATCCCCTTCGTCACCTTCACCGCGGCCCTGCTGCCCGTGATGCTCGTCTGCCTCGCCCTGTCCATCGGCCTCGTCTGGCTCGCGTTCCGCAAGGACCTCTCCGCCCCGCTCTCCCGCGCCGCGAAGATGCCGCCCATCCGCCTCCAGCGCACGGGGCTCGCGGTGACGCTCGGCGTGAGCGTGGGGGTCGTCCTCGGCTTCCTCTTCAGTCCGAGCTCGGCCTGGCTACCCCTCGTCGCGATCGCCGGCGGCGCGTTCGTCCTCTTCTTCCTGCCTTTCGTCACGACGGCGAACGCGCGCGTCCTCGTCGGCAAAGTCGACTGGACGATCGTGATCTTCTTCGTCGGGCTGTTCGTAATCATCGCGGGCATCCAGGTCTCCGGCCTCTCCGCGGACATCACCGGGGCTTTCACGGCGGCGTTCGGCGGGCAGTCCGGCGGCCTCGCCTGGCTCACCGGCCTGTCGGCGGTCCTCTCCAACCTGATCAGCAACGTGCCCGCGGTGCTCCTACTCGGAGAGGTCGTCAAGGGCGCGGGCGGCTCCCACCTTCTCTGGCTCGCCCTCGCCTCGAGCTCCACCCTGGCGGGGAACGCGACGATCTTGGGCGCGGCGTGCAACGTGATCGTGGTCCAGATCGCGTCCCGCGAGGGCGTCGAGGTCTCCATGAAGGAGTTCGTCAAGGCCGGCCTGCCCGTGACGGTCGTCACGCTGGTGGTTTCGACGGTGCTCCTGGCGCTCCTCGTCGCGGCGTGAGGGCATCCGGGAGCCTTTATCCCGCCGCACGTCGCTTCCTGGCGCGATGCTCTCCGAGGCCGGGATGCCCCCGGCCCGCGTGCGCCTCGTCGCCTCCCTCGTCCGCGGCGGCGAGATCCGGACGGCGGCGGTCCGGGAGGCGTTCCTCCGCGTGCCGCGGGAGGAGTTCGTCCGGCCGGAGGACCGGCGGGACGCGTACGACGACATGCCCCTGCCCATCGGGGAGGGCCAGACGATCTCCGCCCCCTCGATGATCGCGATCATGCTCGAGGAGGCGGACCTGCGGCCGGGGGAGCGCGTCCTCGAGGTCGGGACGGGCTCGGGCTACCACGCGGCGCTCCTCGCGGCCCTCGTGGGCGCGGAGAACGTCGTGTCGATCGAGCGTCTCCCCGGTCTCGCAGCCTGGGGACGGCGGAACCTGGACCGCGCCGGTTTCGCCGCGGTGACTGTCATCACGGGGGACGGAAGCCTCGGATGCCCGGAGCGCGCCCCCTACGACGCCATCCTGGGCACCGCGGGCGCGCCCCAGCTGCCGCCCGCCTGGCCGCGGCAGCTGACGGACCGCGGCCGGATCGTCGCGCCCGTGGGTCTCTCGCGGACCTTCCAGGACCTCCTCGTCGCCCGGCGGCGCCCGGACGGCGGCCTGGACCTGCGGCGCGGGACGCCCTGCGCCTTCGTGCCCCTCGTGGGCCGGGAGGCATGGCCGGACGGGTGACTCAGCTCATCGCGGGAGGGTGGCTCCACGCCTCGTCGGGCAGCGTCTGGTACACGCGGTCCTCCGGCGGCCCCTCCTCGTCCAGCAGGAGGTGGTCCAGGATGCCCTCGTCGAGCTGCCAGTAGAAGATTCGCCAGTGGCGGCCGTCCAGGAGCGGGACGCTCTCCCAGTAGCTCCGCATCAGGCCCGCCTCCTGGAGGGCGTAGAAGAGCTTGCGGTCCTCGGGTTCGATCGCGTTGTCGATGATCGTGTCGCGGAAGCCGAAGTAGTTCATGACGACCCGCGCTTCCTCGAGGGCCTCCGCCGGAGCACGGCCCAGGCGCTTCTCGAGGGCGTTGGCGAGCTTCTTGACGGTGATCATTTCGCCTCGCTAGGCTTCAAGGATGATTGGGCCGCCCTCGTTATTTATAGTTGGGCCGGAAACGCCGGCGGATGCCCAACCGCCGCGCACTCCCGGCGTGCGCCGGTCCAATCGGTACTACGATTATCGATAGCGAATACGGAGGCCCGGGGTTT
>JAJYKG010000207.1 GCA_021788795.1 Thermoplasmata archaeon
ATGGAGAAGGTCCGCGCCGGCGTCGACGGCCTCCCGGACCTGCTCCCCGAGGCGGTCGAAGCGCGCGGACAGGATGGACGGCGCAATCTTGATGGCCACGGGCGCGGCGAATGCCCGCGGGGCGAATAAGGATTCCGAGCGCCGCGGTCCGCCGCGGCGGACGGAGCCTCGGAGGCCACCGAAAGGGCTCTGTCCCCGCGATGGCCATGAGCATCCCGTGAGCAGGGGCGAAGCCGGGCGCCTCCGGAAGGCTGGACCGTCGTTCCTGCTGGGAGTGGCGTGCCTCCTCACCGCCTTGTACGCCGAGGAGTTCGACGTCCTGGACACGCTCCTCCTCGTCGGCCTCGCGGCCGCGTTCTTCGTGTACGGGGCGGTCCTCTGGCGAGCCCACGGGCCGGGCGAACGGGCCCGATGAAAACGAGGGAACCCCTCCCGGCGGGTTGGGAGGCCGAGAGGGGCAGGGGCGTTCCCGGTCTAGGCGGAAGAGTAGGACACGAGGTCCAGTTCGACGCGCGGGCCCTCGAAGCCGCCGAGGCCGACGTCCGCCCGCACGACGTTCCCGACCTGGCCGCTGAACCAGACGGAGGCGAAGGCGTGGGGCATCTCGACGTCCATCGACTCCGTGAGGTTGAGCATCGCGCTCGCGTCACGGTCGGCGACGATGCCGAACTCCCCGCGGGACGCGGTCACGGGCAGGGCGGAGAACGTCCCCGCCGGCGTGGTCACGTTCTCGAACCTCCCCGTGCGCATCGTGAGGTGCAGGGGCACGGTGAAGTTCACCGCGTGGCTCGTCTCGAACGTCATGTTCGGCCCGGAGAAGTCGAACGTCGACATGAACCGGACCGTCGCGTTCGATGTGGCGTTCCACGTCTCGTTCTGCTGCAGGGGGAACGCGTACACCTCGAGCGGCGGGGCGAACGAGATCGCGGTCGTCGCGGTGTAGTTCAGGGAGTATGTCGCGTTCGCGAGCATGCCGTAGTCCGTCCACAGGCCGGAGTTCAGCGTCCACGTGCTCCCGAGGCGCATGGTCCGCACGGCGTACACGGGCGCCAGGTCGGATGCGCGGTACCAGACGAAGCCGGTCAGGCTCATCGCCCGCATCGAGAGCGCGTCGACCATGGGCTGCATCCCGACCACGGGCTGCGGCTCGCCGACCGCCAGGGTGGCGTCCACCGTCGTGTTCCACGCCTGGCCGTACGGCGTGGACACGCTGCCCACGACCGTCTCGGTGAGGGTGCCCGCCACGAGGGACTCGTTGCTCACGGGGGTTCCGACGAGCATCTCGCTCGGCAGGACCGCCGCGTCCATCGAACCGAGGGACACGTTGTACGTCCACGTGTCGCCCACCTTCCACGAGGGCGAGGCGAGCGACGGGGCGGCGGAAGGTCCCGCCGAGAAGGCGTTCAGGATACCCGGCACGAAGGCCACCGCGG
This sequence comes from Thermoplasmata archaeon, assembly GCA_021788795.1. GTDB lineage: Archaea > Thermoplasmatota > Thermoplasmata > RBG-16-68-12 > RBG-16-68-12 > RBG-16-68-12. Next base: position 1,434 of record JAJYKG010000207.1, read on the forward strand.
ACGCCGCCAGGGCAATCGCCAGGAGCGGCACCGCGAGTAGCGTCAGCATCTTCCGTTGCATGGTTCCTTGCCTCCTCGATAGGTTAGCCCACCTATCGGGGCAGCAGGGTATTTCCCAGTTATTGGACGGCCGTGGAAAGGGAGGGCGCAGTTCCCGCCTTCGGTGTGCCGAAACGGCCAGCGGCCTCAGCGGGCCGCGGGCTGACGGATCACCGTCTTCAGCTTCTCCGGCGCGCCGCGGCGGGGGTCGCCGATGTAGATCTCGTGGTGCTTCCCTGAGAGCCGGTAGCCGTTCTCCCGGATGAAGGCGTGCAGGCGCTCGATCGTGGGCGCCTCCGCCGAGTAGGGCCCGACGTGGAGGATCTGGGCCGCCCGACCCTCGGATGGAACTGCCCGCGCTCGTTGGTCAGACGATCGAAAAGCTCGGCCTACTGCCTGTGGTTGGCACAACGGAGGGGAAAGGAGAAGAAGCGCTCCGCATTGCGGTCAAGGCGCTCGTGACACTGACAGGTCGATTAGCCGAGATTCGGAACGCCTATGGCACGGGTCATGGAAAGGAGGCAGGCACAACTCTGCTGGAGCCTCGGCATGCTAGGCTGTGCGTGAACGCAGCGGCAACGGTAGCTGTGTTTCCTGTTCGAGAGTCACGCCGCCAAGAGATCACCCTGGCGTCCTCCGTGAGAATCGAACGGTCCGGATTCTCCCACTCGCACAGAGTTGCGGACGAGACCTTGATCGGACCGAGATGCGTCTACCCGATGGCAATCGCCAGAGCGCACGTCCTCAGCGGAATCGGTCAATCGCCAACGGTGTGCTGCATACCCCCCGCAAATTCGAATCCGCTCCTATGAAGGGCGGAATAGGGAGTGAGTGGCTGACCGAATAGAGGACTTCCAGGCAGCTTGGAACGCTTCCAGGGCGTATGGACCCTGGCTTCCAGTTTGCGGACGGTCCCGGCACCGCCGGTCATAGCCTTCTTACGGTGGCACCATGTTCTTGCCGGAGCATCGTCGGATTTTCACGCGCCCGCGTTCGCCGAGTCCTTAAATACGGACGTGGAACTCCGCAACGAGGGCGATGAGAGTGCTGACCTTGGAGGATTCCTGGGAGCTGGCGCTGAGAATCCACGGACTCGCGGAAATCGGAAGTTCCGAGTTCAAGTCGAGCTCGATCCTCATCGACCTCCTCCGAGCCAACGGCTTCGCCGCCGAGAGCCCGTACAAGGGCATCCCGACCTCCTTCCGAGCGGAGAAGCGAGTGGGTTCTGGCAGGCCCACGGTGGCGTTCCTTGCGGAATACGATGCGCTTCGTGGGATCGGCCACGCCTGCGGGCACAACCTCATCGCCTCCTCCACTGTCTCTGCGGCCATCAGGGTCAGCTCCTCGATCAAGGACGGAAGGGTTGTCGTGATCGGGACCCCCGACGAAGAGGGCAGTGGGGAGTGGGCGGGTTCCAAGATCGTGCTCGCGGAGAGGGGCGCCTTCTCGGACGTGGATTTCGTGATCATGTCCCACCCAGGAGACCGGTGGGCCGTGGCCGGGCAGACGCTTGCCGTCCAGGACATCGAGGTGACGTTTCACGGGGTACCGGCCCACAGCGCGGCGAACCCCCAGGAAGGGCAGAGCGCGCTGGACGCGGCGATGCTGAGCTACGCGGCGCTGAACATGCTGCGACAGCACGTCCGGAGGGACGCCAACGTCGTCATGCACGGGATCCTCCGGGAGGGAGGGCAGGCCTCCAACGTCACCCCCGAGAAGGCGGTCCTGGTGTTCGGCATCCGGTCCTCGGACCTGGCGTACGAGACCGCGTTGATCGAGAGGTTCCAGGACATCGTCAAGGGTTGCTCCCTGGCCACGGGGACCACGTATGACTTCAAGTTCATCGGTCCACTCTTCTCCACGACAAGAGTCAACCGGACCCTCTCCGGCTACATGCGGGAGTGCCTCGTGCAGAAAGGCGTGGACTGCCCCGCCGTGGAGGAGACCTGGAGCGAGATGCCTCTGGCTTCCACGGACTTCTCGAACGTCTCCCGCATCCTTCCGTCCGTGTCCCTCCAGTTCCAGATCGCCCCGAAAGGGACGCCTTGGCACTCCAAGCAATCCCTCGAGGCGGCAAAGTCCTCGGGAGCGAGGCAACCCCTCTCCACCACGATTGACGTGATGTCGGAGGTTGCGAAGAAGCTGTTCGAGGACGAAGCGTTCCGAGAGCGGGTGGCGCAGGAGTTTCGCTCCGGGTGAAGACGCCCGACGTTACTTGAAGAGGAAGCACGCGACCCAGTGGCCTTCCCGAACCTGGATAAGCGCGGGTTCCGCGTCCGCGCATTCCGGCATGGCGTATGGGCATCTCGGGTAGAACCGGCACCCCTTCCCTTCGTCCACCGGATCCGTGATCGAGCCCTTGATGGGCACCTCTTTGAGGTCCTTCTTCTCGAGGGTCGGGATGGCCTTGATGAGGGCCTTCGTGTAAGGGTGGAAGGGGTCGCGAACCACGTCGTCGGCGCTTCCTTGCTCGACGATCTTCCCGCGGTAGAGCACGCTGATCCTCCCGCCGAAATGGTAGGCGATGGAGATGTCGTGGGAGACGAGCACCATCGTGAGGCCGCTCCGCTCGTGCAGGTCCGCCAGGACCTTGAGGAACGAGGCGCGCATGGAGGCGTCAAGCATCGAGACCGGCTCGTCCGCGACCAGGAGCTTGGGCTTGAG
>JAJYKG010000208.1 GCA_021788795.1 Thermoplasmata archaeon
TCCTCCGGCCACGACAGGAGGACGCTCGCGGTGACCTCGGGCGACGGCTCGCTCACGGGAACTCCCCCGGATGGAGGCGGTAGTACTCCCAGAGCATGGCGAAGGCGACGGCACCGAACAGGAGGAGCCAGTCCCCCGGGCCCAGGACGTTCCAGAGGGCCCCGGAGAGGGCCGCGGGGATGAGGAGCAGGAGTACGAACGTGGACCAGACGAGGAGCCGCACGAAGCGGCTCTTCGGGTCGTAGCCCCACCGCTCCAGGATCTCGGGAACGACGAGGAAGGGGAAGAGGATGGCGACCACGACGAGGACGACGAGGAGGAGGTCCACCATGGGCGTCGGAAGGAGGACCCGCCGCGGGATGAAGCTTTCCGAAGAGGGCGACGGCGGGAGGCAGACCTTTAATCCCGCTTCGCCGTTCCTCGTCGCGGGGCGGAGCATCATGGCTCAGAAGGTCGCCGTCATCGGCGCAGGCGAGATGGGGCACGGGATCGCGGAACTCCTGGCCCTGCACGGATACACGGTCGCGATGCGCGACATCAAGCAGGAGTACATCGACCGGGGCATGGAGCGGCTCAAATGGTCCCTGGACAAGCTCGTGGAGAAGGCCCAGGTCACGCGGGCCCAGGCGGACGAGGCCCTGTCGCGGATCCACCCGACCCTCGACACCGCCGAAGCGTGCCGCGACGCGGACATCGTCATCGAGGCCGTCTTCGAGGACGTCGAACTCAAGAAGAAGGTGTTCCACGAGCTCGACGAGGTCGCGCCGGACAAGGCCATCCTGGCGTCCAACACGAGCGCCATCCCCATCACGAACATGGCCGTCGCGACGCGGAGGCCGACGAAGGTGGTGGGCATGCACTTCTTCAACCCGCCCATGCTCATGCCGCTCATCGAGGTCATCCGCGCGGAGAAGACCTCGGACGCGACCCTGCAGGCGGCGGTGGACCTCTCGAAGTCCCTGGGCAAGACGGCCATCGTCGTCCGGAAGGACGTCCCCGGCTTCATCACGACGCGCGTCCTCGCGCCGTACATGAACGAGGCGGCCTGGATCCACTACGAGGAGAAGGTCCCCATCGAGACGATCGACGCCGCGATGCGGTTCAAGGGCGGCTTCCCCATGGGGCCCTTCGAGCTCGCGGACCAGGTGGGCATCGACCTGCTGTTCACCGCGCAGGAGAAGGCGGGCATCCCCGTCCCGCCCCCGTTCCAGCAGATGTACGCCGCGCGCAAGTTCGGGAAGAAGACCGGCGAGGGCTTCTACTCGTACAAAGAGGGCCGGCCGAAGCTCACGCCCGAGATGGCGGGGTCCTTCGACCCGCTCCGGATCCTGGCGCCGATCATCAGCGAGGCCGCGGATCTCGTGGCCATGGACGTGGCGAGCCCCTCGGAGATCGACGAGGCCATGCGCCTCGGCACCGCCTTCCCGAAGGGACCTCTCGCCCTCGCGGACGACCTTGGGATTGACAAGGTCCTGGCGGCCCTCAAGAACCACCCACGGTTCAAGCCCGCGAAGATCCTCCAGGAGATGGCGGGTCGCGGGGAGCTCGGCGTCGCGAGCGGGAAGGGGTTCTACGAGCACGCGGCTGCGGGGGCGGAGGCCCCGGGCGCGGCCGCGAGGTACGAGACGATCCTCGTGACGAAGGATGCGGCCAGCCGCGTCGCCATGGTCACCCTGAACCGGCCGGACCGGCTCAACACCTTCACCGTGGAGATGTTCCAGGAAATCGAGCGCGCCCTCGCGGAGTTCGAGAAGGACGACGAGGTGCGCTGCGTCGTGTTCACCGGATCGGGCGAGCGGGCCTTCAGCGCGGGGGCGGACCTCTCTGCCTTCGGCGGCGCGTCCAAGGCCCACCAGTTCTGGAAGGTCTCCCAGCTCTCCGAGCACGTCTTCCACAGCGTCGCGAACTTCTCGAAGCCCACGGTCGCCGCGCTCAACGGCGCGACGATGGGCGGCGGCCTCGAGCTCGCCCTCGCCTGCGACTTCCGAATCGCCGCGAAGCGAGCGCGAATCGGGCAGACCGAGGTCGCGCGCGGCCTCGTGCCCGGCGCCGGCGGGAGCCAGAGGCTCGTCCGCATCCTGGGTCTGGCCAAGGCGAAGGAGATCGCGATGATCGGGGACCGCATCATGGCGGACGAGGCCGCCGCGATCGGCCTGGTCACGAGGGCCGTGGAGAACGAGGCTTTCGAGGCGGAGGTCAAGGCCTTCGCGGAGAAGCTCGCGAAGGGGCCGCCCGTGGCCATGCGCCTGATCAAGGTCATGCTGAACCGCAGCGGCGACGTGCCCATCGACGCGGCCCTGGAGATGGAGGCCATGGCCTTCGGCCTCGTCATGTCCACGGACGACGTCTACGAGGGCATCCAGGCCTTCATGGAGAAGCGGCCGCCTGCGTTCAAGGGCGAGTGACCGACCCGTCTCACGCAACCACGCGAAACTCGTGGACCACCGCGAACCGGCTCGGTCCCGCGCCTAGCCGAGGGCGACGACACCCCGCTTGGCGAGCGCCTCGATCTGCTTCGGCGTGTAGCCGAGGGACCGCAGGATCGCCTCGGTGTCCTCTCCCCTCTCCGGCGCGCGGGCCAGGTTCCGCGTCGAGGACACGGAGTGCTTCGCCGGATGGCCGATCACGGGCATCTTCCAGAGGCCGGGCACGTCGACCACGGGGAGGAGATCGCGGGCCCGGACTTGCGGGTCCTTGACGAGCTCCGCGACGCTCTTGACCGCCACGATGGGGAGGTTGGCCTTCGAGAAGACCGCCTCCCACTCCGCCCGCGTCTTGGTCCGGAAGCGCGTCTTGAGGAGGCCCGCGACCCGGGCCCTCTCCCGATCATCCGAGAACTGCGCGTCCGTCAGCTCGGGGACGCCCAGGAGCTCGCACATCTCGCTCCAGAACTTGGACTCGACCACGGCAACCGCGAGCCAGCGGCCGTCCGAGGTCTCGTAGAGGTTGTAGAAGGGGAACGTCCCCGTGAGCAGGGTCTCGCCCGCAACGGGCTCCTCGCCGGTCGCGAGGTACCGCGCGAGGTTGAGGACCATGAGGCTCACCGCGGTGTCGAAGATGGAGACGTCGATGAACTCGCCCTTCCCGGTGCGGTCGCGCGTGCGGAGCGCGGCGAGGACGGACATCGCGGCGTTGAAGCCGCTGGCGAGGTCGGCCATGGGCACGCCGGGGATCGCGGGATGGCCGTCATGGTCCCCGCTCACGCCCAGGATGCCGGCGTGGGCCTCGAAGGTGATGTCGTGCCCGGGCACGTCCTTCGCTGGCCCGGTCTGTCCGTACCCGGAGAAGGAACAGTAGATGAGCTTCCGATTCCGCCGCGCGAGCGTCGGGTAGTCCATGCCGAGCTCCTTCATGACGTGCGGCCGGAACTGCTCCATCAGGATGTCCGCCTTCGGCACGAGCTGGTAAAGGATCTCGCGGCCCTCCTTCGTCTTGAGGTCGACGGAGAGGGAGCGCTTGCCGCGGTTCACCATGAGGTAGGCGTAGGACGTGCCCTGGATCGACGGCGGCACCGTCCGCATGTAGTCGCCCATGCCCGTGTCCTCGATCTTGATCACGTCGGCGCCGAGGTTGCCGAGGAGCTGAGTCGCGAACGGCCCGGGCAGGAGGCGGGTGAAGTCAAGTACGAGCAGTCCTTCCAGGGGCGCGGGCATGCGACGCCCGCACATCCGGCGAGACACTTGAAGGTTGCCCACGCGGCGGTGGCGAACCTTCTTATTCCGTATCCCCCATGACATCGGCAGGGAACGCGATGCCCGAAGCCGTCATCGTTGGCGCGGTGCGGACTCCTGTAGGGAAGCGAGGCGGAGCGCTGAAGGACTGGCGGCCGGATGACCTGGCGGCCTACGTCCTGCGGGAGCTCGTGGACCGTGCGGGGATCGAACCGAAGATCATCGAGGACGTCACCCTCGGCTGCGTGACGCAGGTCGCGGACCAGGGCGGCAACATCGGACGCCTGGCGCCGCTCATCGCCGGCTTCCCCGACACGGTGCCGGGCAACAGCGTGAACCGGATGTGCGCCTCCGGCCTGCAGGCCTTCAACTACGCCTGCATGGAGGTCATGACCGGCCAGAACGACGTCGTCATCGGGGGCGGCGTGGATAGCATGTCCCGCGTCCCGCTCGGCTC
>JAJYKG010000209.1 GCA_021788795.1 Thermoplasmata archaeon
GCCTCGCCTTCGTCAACCTGGACGAGATGGAGTACAGCGACGCGAACTTCGCACGCATGAAGCTCCGCGGCTACCAGGTCAAGCACGACCTCTCCTACGGCGTCCAGGGCGCGGACCAGGTCGCCCTCCGCCTCCTCGAGCGTCGCTGGAGGACGACGGTGCACTATTGCACGAGCGGCTACAAGGACGCGTGGCAGCTGCGGACGCGGATCAAGCGGCGCGCGGAGCACGTCGCGCGGCCCTGGGACGTCGTCACGGACGACGGCACGCTCGTGAAGGGCGTCATCGAGGGCGACGGGCTCGACGACCTGCTGCGGGACCTGACGAGGAAGCACCGGGTGCCGAAGAAGCTCATGGGCCTCGACGCCGCGAAGCGGCGGATCGAGATCGCGCCCTGGATCCTCGAGGAGATCGCACCCTCCCTGGGCCGTCCGTCCTTCGTGGTCGAGGAGTACCCGACCGCGGACGGGCTCGAGGTCGAGCGGATCCGTCTGCCGTGACCCGGCCGGGCAGACCGCGGATGTGCCGCGTCAGCGCGTCCACACGCACCTCCACGCGCTCCCCACCCTCCGTGCGGACGACGGCGCGGACCTCGGGCACGAAGACCACGCGGACGCTGCACAGGGAGGCGAACGCGTGGGGCTCGAAGCGCTCGAGGGCCTCCGCGAGCCGGCGGTCGCGCTCCGCCTCGATGGCCCGCACGATGTCCTCGGCGCCGGACGGCGCGGCCTCCTTCACCTCCGCGACCGTGCCATCGAAGTAGCGGAAGACGCGACGGACCTCCTCCTCGAGGGCCACGAGGGAACCCTTCTGGAACGCCTCGGCCTCGGCCCGCATGCGCTCGGAGAGGACGTCCCTCGCCCGGGCGTAGGCCGGCGCGAGGTCCGGGGCGAATCCGGGGAGGTTCGCGGGCGCGAGGCCGTCCTCGGAGAGGGGCCAGGGGACGGACCAGCATTCCGCGCCGTCCAGGGTCGCGGCGAGGAGATGGAAGCCCTCCCGCTTCTCGTCCGAGGTGAGAGCCGTCCGGAAGGCGAAGAGGGCGACGGGCCGTTCCGCCCGGTCCAGGACCTCCACGGCCCCGGATGCCCCGGGCAGGCTCCCCAGGATCTCCCGCTCCCACCCGTTGGCGGGCGCCGCCCTCCGCGCGAGGTCCCACCGTCCCCGGGCCGTCGCGAAGGCCAGGAGCTTCTCCAGGAGATAGCTGCCCGGGGCCACGAGCTCCGCGTCGAACTCCCCGATGCGCTCCGGGTCCAGGGTCACGCACGCCTGCGCCGGCAGGTCCAGGGCGGCCTGCGCCGCCTCCGGCACGGAGGCCCAGAGGAACGCCCCGTCGTCTCGGACCTCCGCGCCCGCTTCCTGGAGGATCGCGGCCGCGAGCGCACGCAGGTCGTCGGCCTCGGTCACGCGGGCGCCTCCTCGCTGACGTCGGCCAGGAGGCGGTCGTTCCTCTCTTTGACCGTTTCGTACCGCGCCCGTGCCTTCAGGAGGGACTCGCCCAGGCGGCCGAGGGCCGCGCGGCGCGCCTCCGCCTCCTTGAGCGTCCAGATGTCCATGAGGAGGTCCTCGAACGACCGGCGGGCGCCGAGGTCCCCGAGGATCAGGTCGAGCTCCCCGACGACGAGCTCGAACATGTGGATCTTCCGGTCCAGGAGCTCGATCAGGTACGCCTCGACCGTGTCCTCGGCCCAGAGGTTGACCACGTGGACCTCCTTCTCCTGGCCGAGGCGGTGCACGCGGCCGATGCGCTGCTCGATCCGCAACGGGTTCCAGGGCAGGTCGTAGTTGACGAGCGTCCGCGCGAACTGCAGGTTGCGGCCCTCGCCCCCGGCCTCCGTGCTCAGGAAGATCTGCTGATCGCCGCGGAACGCGCGCACGGCCGCATCCTTCTCCCGCGGCGAGAGCCCGCCGTGGTACGCGGCCACGCGGTAGCCGTCCCCCTCCAGGACCCGCCGCAGGTACTCGAGCGTGCGCACGTACTGGGTGAAGACGAGCACCTTCTCGTCCGTGGACCGCAGGAAGGAGCGCAGGCGCTCGGCCTTCACGTTGTCCGTGATCGCCTCGGCCTCCCGTCGCAACGCCGCGAGGCGTTCCGACTCCTCCCAGCCGAAGAGGGGGCTGTGCTCCAGCTTCGCGAGGGTCCGCGCCGTCGCGAAGGTGCTGCTGCCGATCTCCCGCTGGAGGACGATGAGGGTGAGACGCGCGGGGAGGGGCAGCCGCCCCGAGGGGACCCCCCAGGCGTCCCGGACGAAGTCCGTGACGTCGTCGTAGAGGCGCCGCTCGTCCGGCGTCAGGCGCACGGGCAGGGAGTGCACGCGCCGCGGCGGGAGGGTGAAGGAGATGCCGCGGCGGTTCCGGACCATGACGTCCCGCAGGCGGCTCCGGAGCTCCGTGACCTGGGACGGCACGCGGTGGTCCAACGTGGCCACATAGCGCGCCAGGTACTCGTCGTAGGTGTGGAGCTGGCCGGGCTTGAGCAGGCTGACGAGGTTAAAGAGCTCGTCCATGTCGTTCTGGATCGGGGTGGCTGTCAGGAGGAGCATGTACTTCTTGTGCAGCCCCGCGACGAAGCGCCAGTTGTGGCTCGCGCTGTTCTTGAGCCGGTGCGCCTCGTCCACGATGACGAGGTCCCAGCGCACGGCCCGCGCGGCCGTGCCGTGGGGCTCGCGCTTCGCGGTGTCCAGGGACGCCAGGACCAGGGGGTGCGCCTCCCAGTCCTTCACGGAGCGCAGGAGCTCGAACTCCAGAGAGAACTTCTCCCGCATCTCCTCCTGCCATTGCGTCCGGAGCGCGGGCGGCGTGAGGATGAGGACCTTCCGCGCGAGGCCGCGGATCGCGTACTCCTTGAGGACGATCCCCGCCTCGATCGTCTTCCCGAGGCCGACCTCGTCGGCGAGGAGGGCGCGCCCCCTCATCTCGCGGAGGACGCGGAGCGCGGTGCGCTCCTGGTGCTCGTACCGCGCCACGCCGCGCAGGGAGGACCAGCTGAGGAGGCGGTCGAAGCCCCGGACGAGGGAGAGGATGTGGGCCTCGCCGTTCAGCCGCCACGCGCGGGCGCCGTCGCCCGGCCCGCGGCCCACGGACGCCAGGAGGGCGCGGTCCGTGTCGTCGAAGAGGAGCGGGAGCGGTGACGCTCCGGGGGGCGGCGCTTCGCTCACCGGGGTGGACATGGAGTGGGGGTCCCTTCGCCTGCCACCGCAGGCGCGGTGCAGATGCCCGCGGGCCCACATAACCCTTGTGCAGCGCGCGGGCGGCAAGGCACCTAGCCGGAGCAGAACACCCGGAAGGACTCGACCGAGGGCCAGAGCACGCGCACGAGGTTCTCCGCACGGAGTTGGTCGAGGACCGCCAGCAGCTCGCCGTGCGCGACCCCGAGCTTGCGCGGGAGCTCGTCCCGCGTGATGCCCACGGACCCTCGCAGGGACACGATGGCGACGATGCGGTCCGCGAGGGGAAGCCCTTCGGTCGCCCCGGCGGTGGTGGCGGCCAGCGACATGCGGCCTCCGTCCCCGAGGGGGCATATGAACCGAGTGGTACGCCCTTCGAAGGCCGACCTGAATCGGGGACTACAACTCCAGGGATCCGGCGCCCTTCGCGCTCCGGGCTCCGTTCCCCGGGGACCGCTTGCCGCGGAGCATGGAGGGCACGATGGCGATCGTGTTGATCACCGCCATCCAGAGGTAGGCGCTGCGCAAGGCGCCCGCGAACTGGATCTTGTCCGCCAGGCTGATCCCCAGGGGGTTGGGGGCCGCCACGATCGCGGAGACCTCGCCGAACGGGATCGCGAGGGTCATGACCAGGATCGCCAGGTTGAGGCTGATCACGAACCCGACGTTGAAGAAGGTCGCGCGGAACGCGGAGGCGATCCCGCGGCGCTCCGAAGGCACGGCCCCCATGATCGAGCTCATGTTGGGCGACGCGAAGATCCCCATCCCCGTGCCGAAGATCATCATGTAGACGATGAGCAGCGGAAGCGGCGTGTAGACGTCGGTCGTGGCGAAGAGGAAGAGGGAGGCGCTGACGATCGCCAGGCCGCCCGTCGTGAACAGCAGGTGGCCGTGCTTGTCGGAGAGCTTCCAGCTCAGCGGCCCCAGGAGCAC
>JAJYKG010000210.1 GCA_021788795.1 Thermoplasmata archaeon
TCTCGAGTTCGTCGTCCGCGCCCTCGTGGAGAGCGGAATCCGGGACCTCCTCATGGTCGTCGGCTACCGCCGGGAGCGCATCCAAGCCTACTTCCAGGACGGGAAGGCGTTCAACGCGCGGATCACATACGTCCACGAGCCCAAGCAGCTCGGCACCGCGCACTCCGTGCGGCAGGCGAAGGAGGGCCTCGACGACCCGTTCCTCGTCCTCAACGGATCGAACCTAGTCGACCACGCGTTCGTGGCCGATCTGATCGGCCACGCGGACGCCCCCGCGGTGATGATCAAGGAGAGCGACCGGCCCCAGGAGTACGGCGTGGTGACCTTGGGCGGCCGCAATGTCGTCGCGATCACGGAGAGGCCGCGGGAGGTGACGTCGAACCTGATCAACACGGGCGCCTACGTCCTCGATCCCTCCCTCTTCAACCTCATCGACGCGCAGGGCGAGGAAGGGCACTACGACCTGCCGAGCGTCCTGTCGGAGTGGGCCAAGACGACCGCGATCACCGCGGTCGAGTCCAAGGGCACCTGGGTGGACGCGCGCTACCCCTGGGACCTCCTGCGCCTGAACGCGACGGCCCTCCAGGGCGTCCCGGACGTGCGCGCGGGGACGATCGAGCGGGGCGTGACGATCCGCGGCCGCGTCTCCGTGGGCGAGGGCTGCGTCATCCGCTCCGGCGCCTACCTCCAGGGCCCGCTCTCCCTGGGCCCCGGCTGCGAGGTCGGCGCGAACGCGGTCCTGCTGCCGTCCACGAGCCTCGGGAAGAACGTCCGCATCGGGCCGCTCACGACGGTCTCCAATTCCATCCTCATGGACGACGTCGCCCTCGGGCCCTCCTGCGTGATCGCGGACAGTGTCCTCGGCCCGGGCGTCGTCGCCCGCGCGGGACTGCTCGCGGCCTCGGGCCCCGCGGACATCCCCATCGAGGGCGAGTACCACGCGGTCCGCCAGATCGGCGCCCTCATCGGGGAGGACTCGGAAGTCGGCAACGGGGTCGCGGTGGACCCCGGGACGGTGGTCAACGAGCGCGCGCGGGTGGCCTCCGGCGCGCGGCTCCGCGGCACGATCCCGGCGGGAGCGGTGGTCCAGTAGATGTGCGGGATCATCGGGTACGCCGGGCGGCGGGAAGCCCTCCCGATCCTGCTGGACGGCCTGAAACGGCTTGAGTACCGCGGCTACGACAGCGCGGGCGTGGCGATCGTGGGCAGCGCCCTCCAGGTGGCGAAGGACAAGGGCTTCATCGCGGACCTCGAGGCGCACCTGCCCGCGATGCACGGCACCACGGGCCTGGCCCACACCCGGTGGGCGACGCACGGGGCGCCGTCCAAGGTGAACGCCCACCCGCACACGGACTGCACCGGGAAGATCGCCCTGGCGCACAACGGCATCATCGAGAACTACTCCGGCCTGAGGGAGAGGCTCGAGGAACAGGGCCACGTCTTCCGCACGGAAACGGACACGGAGAGCCTGGTCCACCTCATCGAGGCTCACTACCGCGGGGACCTCGAGGCCGCGGTTCGGGAGGCGCTCCAGGAGGTCCGAGGCTCCTACGCGATCGCGGTCGTCCACGCGGACGAGCCCGGCCGCGTGATCGGCGCGAGGAACGAGAGCCCCCTCGTCGTCGGGCTCGCGCCGGACGAGACCTTCCTGGCCTCCGACGTGCCGGCGCTCCTCAAGCACACGGACAAGGTCGTCTACGTGATGGACAAGGAGATGGTCGTCCTCACGCCGGAGGGCGCGGCGCTCCGGGACCTCCAGGGGAAGACGGTGCAGCGCGAGCCCCAGCGAATCACCTGGAACCTCGAGGACGCGGAGAAGGGCGGGTTCGAGCACTTCATGCTCAAGGAGATCCACGAGACGCCGAAGGCGATCCAGGAGACGCTCCTGGGCCGCCTTGCGAACCTCGAGGTGGACGGCTTCCGTGCCGAGGACTTCGGGAGCGTGAAGCTCGTCGCCTGCGGAACGTCGTACCACGCGGCCCTCGTAGGCAAGTACATCATCGAGGAGATCGCGAAGGTGCCCGCGTCCGCGGAGCTCGCGTCGGAGTACCGGTACACCCAGGGGGCGGCGGACCGGCCGCTCGTCATCCTCCTGTCCCAGAGCGGCGAGACCGCGGACACGCTCGGGGCGGCGCGCGAGGCGAGGCGCCGCGGCTGCAAGACCCTCGCCATCACGAACGTCACGGGCTCGAGCCTCGCCCGCGAGACGGACAAGACGATCTACACGCGCGCCGGCCTCGAGATCGGCGTCGCGGCCACGAAGACGTTCGTCGCCCAGCTCATCGTGCTGTACCTGATCGCCCTGCGGATGGGGCTGGATCGCGGCACCCTCGGCTACGAAGAGGCGGAGCGGCTGAAGGACGAACTCCGCTCCCTGCCCCGCGCGGCCCTCGCCGTGCTGGACGAGGAGGACGCCATCCGGGACCTCGCGGCGTCGTACGGAAAGGAGGCGCGGGACGCGTACTACCTGGGTCGCCACGTCAACTACCCGGTGGCCATGGAGGGCGCGCTCAAGCTCAAGGAGATCTCCTACGTCCACGCCGAGGCGTACGCCGCCGGCGAGTTGAAGCACGGGCCGCTCGCGCTCATCACGAAGGACACGCCCATCATCGCCATCGCCGTGGACGACCCCACGTACGAGAAGATGCGGTCCAACCTGGGCGAAGTCGCGGCCCGCGGCGCGCGCATCCTTGCCGTCGGCACGGAGGGGGACCGCGAGCTCCCCAAGTACGTGGACGACGTGATTCCGGTGCCGCGGCTCCCGTGGGTCTTCTCCCCTGTGCCCGTGAGCGTCGCCCTGATGCTGTTCGCCTACCATGCCGCGCGGTTGCGCGGCTGCCCCATCGACAAGCCGCGGAACCTGGCGAAGAGCGTCACAGTCGAGTGAGCTCGGGCGGGAACGGAGCCTTCAAGGAGCGGGCACTCAGGCGCGCCGCTCTTCCAATCGCACGGCCGCCTCCCTCACGGGGGCGACGGTGGCCGTGCGGCCGGGAATCCGGATCTGCCCGTAGAGCAGCGCGGCCACGAAAACGAGCACGCCCATGGTGGCCCAGCTCGCCGCGTAGCCGTACGCGCTGATGAGGGCCGCCGCGACGAGCGGGGCCGCGACCCCACTCGCCTGCCAGAAGAGGTTCGCGAAGCCCGTGACATGGCCCGCCCGCTCCTCGCCGATCACGGAGACGATGGCCGCGTTCATGGGCGTGACGAGGAACCGGAAGAACCCCATCGCCAGGGCGACGCCGAGGATCACATAGAAGTTCTGGAACGCCGCCAGGAAGAAGAACGCCACGCCGTAGAAGATGAGGGAGGCCACCGCGGACCGCCGGATTCCCATCCGGTTCATCACGAAGCCCGAGAGAAGGGTGGAGGGGATCCCCGCGAGGGCCAGGAAGGCGACCGCCAGTCCTGCAGGGTAGGCCGTCATCCCGATCGTGATGAAGTAGTCGAAGGCGAAGAGGGTGACCGCCCAGTAGGGGAGGAAGAAGAAGAACCCGCCGAGCGCAATCAGCAGCGAGTTCAGGTTCACCAGCAACCCCAGGTCGGGCCGCTGCGGCCGGAAGGCCTCGACGTCCGTGAACAGGTAGAGGACCCCGAGGGCGACCGATGTGAGCGCCATGACGTCGTACCCGCCCCGCCAGCCCACCTCGATGGCGGTGAAGGGGAGGATGATGCCCAAGAGGAACACGGAGAGGGGCCACGCGAGGCTGTAGTAGCCGATTGCGACCGTCCTGCGGTCCCTCCGGGGGAAGAGCGCGGTCAGCGCCCGCACGGTGTCCGGGTAGATCCACCCGGCCGCCAGGCCCATGAGCAGGCTCGATGCGTACTCGATTCCCATGGTGGTCGCAGAGCCACCGAGGAACAGGGTGAATCCGACCGCGATCAGCGAGGCGCCCGTGACCAGGTTGGGCCGGATGCGGTCGGAAACCACGCCCGCGGGGATCTGCACGAGGACATAGCCCACGAAGAAGAGGGAGAAGACGAAGGAATCCTCGAAAAGCGTGGGGTGCAACGAGGTCGCGTAGACGTCGCAGACGCTCCACATCACCCTCCCGAAGTAGCTCATGAAGAACGCGGCCGAGGACAGCGCCAGGAT